>DATNJP010000130.1:0-20793 GCA_035603855.1 Luteibacter sp.
CCGCGGTGCGTCACCGTTGAGTGCGACGCTCTGGTCGGTCAGTCGACCGAGGTAATCGGGCGTGATCGTCATGACACCGCCTTCCGCAACGATCTCGACCGGCAATCCCATGACGGGGTCGTACGTCGCTTCGGTGAGGACGGCCTCCAGTGTCGTGCCGTCCGGACCGAACAGTGTCGAGCCGAGCAGAACCTCCCGCAGGCGGAGGTCGTAAGCCATCTGAATCGAGTTGCCACTGGGCATGGTCTTCATGCTGGAGCTCATCTGCCCCGGTATGTAGTCATGGCGAAGCAACAGGCTGCCGGCCTGTTCGTTCTTCAGCCGTCCCAGGCCATCCCAGGTGCGCGTGCCCAGCACCAGTTCACCGGCTTTTCCGGCGATAGCCCGAAGTGCCGCGTCGCGCTCCGGCGGAACAATGGCAAGACGGGCCACGAACTCTTCCTCGTGACCGTCGGTGTATGTCCGCAGCACGGCGGTCCCGTCAGGAAGGTCGGAACGGGTGAGACGATCGAAGGCATCCCAGCTCTGTCGCGTCCGCCTGGCGAGGGGGTCGGTCATCGCGATACAACGTCCAAGACCGTCGTATTCCCAGGTCGTCGTCGCTTCGGCGACCGGAGCGCCCGTCCCGGACCACGTGCCGGCTTGGGCGCGCCGCTGCTGGTCGGCCGCATCGAGGTCGGTGGAGCGCCAGCCAGTGCGCTCCCCGCCATCATGGATCTGCCACTGCACTGTCCGCGTGATCACTTCCTCGCCGTACAGGACCGGGTCACGAAGAAGCGTCGTCTCGCTGACGGTCTTGCTGCCATCCGGTGACGTCATCAGCGAGCAGCGGCCCCAGTCGTCGTAGACATACGTCGTTTCCAACTGCAGCAGCCTGCCGGCGCGTAGCCTGTCGCTATGCACCTCGCGAACGAGTTGACCGAAGCCGTCGTACTGGACCTCATGCACCGTCATGAGCGACGCGTCCGCGAGCGGTTCCTCGCGTCGGACCGCGCGACCTTGCTCATCCATCCACACACGGTGCGGCAGGCCCGTGACGCCGATGCGTTCCACCCAGCGTTCCTTCGCCGACAGCTGATAGTTCCAGCGCGTTTCGACGCGATAGCCGGCCTGGTCGGGTGAGTGGACTTCGCTTGTACGGCGCCCGAGGGAGTCGTAGGTGAACTCGGCCCGGTTGCCCAGGGCATCCACTGTCGCGCATACCAGGCCGCTCACCAGGAAGAGCGTTTCACGTGTCGTATTCACGACGTTGTCGTGCGTGGTGTGCGTGACGATCGTTGTGACGGTGCCCTCGGTATCGTCGATCTCGTAGGTGAACGCGCGGGTTTCCGCCAAGCCGTCTTGCTCGCGGATTTCCTCCCTCAGACTGCCATGCTGGGGTCCCTGGTCGGCCACGAATGACTGCGTGCTATGGATGAGATCACGCTCGATCCCGTTCTCGACCACCGTCGAGTGCTCGCCGGAAGCCTGGATGTAATACGTTCGATCCCGCAGCCAGCGCCTTTCCGAGGTTCTGACGGGTACTTCGCCGTAGCGGTAGTGCGTGGACCGAACGGGACCGCCTTTCCTGCCCGGTGACGTGGTGCGGCTTTTGAGGCGGCTCACCTTTCCGATCGGATCGGCGGGACATAGCACGTTGCCGTCGTCGCCTGTCTCTCCGCCCAGGGAATAATAGGTCGATGTTTCGGTCGTGTCGGTGGCGCTGTCGTAGCGCGACAGGACATTGCCGTCATCGTCGTATGTGCTCTCCGTGACGGCTACTTGCGCGAGGTCGGTCACGCGGACGTCGTACGAGGTCGTGGTCACCTTATGGGGGAGCTGGAAGCTCGCGGGCTGGTTCTCGAAGGACGTGGCCTCCTGGGTGCCGTATCCCGTGTCGATACGTTGAACGACCGAGCCACGAACGGTTGTCTGCCCGGTGATGAGGTGGAAATGGTTGAAGTTGCGTTCCACCGTGCACAGCAGCGATCCATCCAGGTATTGCGATTCCGTCGAGCCATACGTGAAAGCGTCAGCGCCGAGCATGTGCAGGAGCTGGTCGTTCCGGTTTTCCCAGTGGGTCACCGCCGGATAGCCATAGAAATTATGGTCGAGATCGCCGTTTCGATAGGTGTAGCGGCTTTCCCGGACGACGTGCGTGGCATCGGCCACGAGGGCGCGCGTTCGCCGGGTGACCGCCGGCATGTGTGAAAGGGGAGCGCCGGAGGGCAGCGTGAGTGCCTCGGTGTCGTATTCCACCGTGTCTCGTATGCCGTCGGGAGAGACCACCGAATCGAGGAGCATCAGGATGTCCACGCTGCGATAGTCAAACTCCCACACTGCCTCATCGCCCTCGTCGATCTGTTCGCTGTTGAGATCCGAGATGATGGGAATGGTGATCCGCCGAAGCTGCCCAGCCAGGATGCTGAAGTGCATCTCCAGCGGCGTGGCATCGCGGCGGTGACGGGTGTCCGCGAGATGCAGCATGAGCTTGACGTTGTTCAGGTCGGAGTAGTCGACACGCAGCAACTCTTCGTCATCGTTGTCGATCACGCGTGTCAGGCGCGAAAACCCCAATGCGTCCGGTTCCCAGACGAGTTGGAGTGCATCGCCACTGGGATTGACGATACGTACCGGGCGAAGCAGGTTGCGCGGGTACGACAATGCCTCCAGGTGCTCGATGACGCCGGTGACGTGCTCGACCACGGCAGTCCGCTGTTGCGTGTCCATCATGACGAGAGAACAGCTGTCGAGCTTGCGATCCGGAAAGACCGCAGGCTCGAGATACAGGAGGCCTTCGACCTTGTGGCTGTCGCCGCTGGACAGGCTGAGCATGCCTGTCGAGAGGTCGAGTTCAGTGAGGCCGAGGCGCCAGCCCGTGCCAAAGCCGTCCTGGATCGAGTCGAGCGCGCCGAAACTCAAGCGGAATGGGAGGTGAGGGCCGCGCAGGCGATTGCCTTCCCCGGTAGCGAGATCGACGCTTGCCGAGTACATGCCAGTGCGGGGGTCCACATCCGCATTGATATGGCTGTAGAACTGAAAGGCTGTGGAATACATATCCCCTGTGGCAAAGGGGCGCGCAGCACGTTCTTTGTCGATCGTCATGGCATTTCCATCCTTGGGTCGGGTAGCGGTTCACGTCACGATCAATTCATCCCGCTCGCCCACTACGAAGCCGATATGGCATGTCTGCGTGCTGCCGTAGGCATCCGTCATGGTGACGTGGACCGGCGCCTCGGGAGCGCCGGTCCAGGTCGGTATGTCGACCCTTCCGCACAACACGATGACGCCCAGGTCCGTCTCCGGACCAGGTAGTTCCGGTAGCGCGACCGAACCGAGATGGCCGTCCATGCTTTCATTCCAGTGGATCGTGGTTTCACCGGGTTGGGCGTATCCCGTGAAACAGGGATTCCTGGTGCCGGGAAGTTTGTTTATCCAGTGGACCATGCCAGCGGGATCGCATTGCATGTCGCGGATGCCTAGCTTCGTCTGGTCCGCCAACATGATCGATATCGTCACGATATCGTCGAAGATGCCGGTCGCTTTTTCTGCTTCCCCGGTGCTCCCCGACCGGGGAAGCGGGCGCCGGTCGAGCAGGAAAGCATTGGCGGGATAGGTGACGGGGGCGATCGGCGTCATCGTGATGTCGACCTTCTTGTCCATGGCCTCGAGGCGTTGATCGACACCCAGCATCGTGACCTTGCCATTGGTGCGCCAGATCGAGAGATCGTCGCCTTGCAGCACGAACGAAACGTCCAGTGGCTCGACGGCGCCGGCATTCGCGGTAAGGTAAAGGAAGAAGGTCTGTCGAGCTCGCGGCCTGTCCCTGGTGTCGGGATGGGGCGCGTATCCCCGATACACATGCTGCGCAGACCACCCTTGATACGTCACCGAGCCGTCTTCGGAGAAGGGAATCGTCTCGGTTGCCGTGTTGTGATAATCGAAGAGCTGGATGCTCTCGATCTCTCGCGGGGTAAGGTCCGAAGGTATGCCACCGCGAGTGGATTCCAGATCCAGCCTTACCCTGGCCTGCTGGCGCCCGTTGCGGTACACCCTTTCTTGTTCAAGGGTGACAAAGACCGCCTCCAGCATCAGCTTCGGAGCAGCGTTCGGCACGGGTTCCCTTCGCATGACGTTTCCTTGTCGGTGGGCGTAGCATCACGCGATGCTGAATGCGTCGGTTCCGGGGTGATAAGTCAGCGACAACCTGTGGTTATTTCCATAGGCGTCCAGGATGTGCATCGTGGTGCTGCCGACATCCGAGACGAGCTTGCCCGCGCTATCCTGGAATGTGCCCTGGAGATTTGCTTTCAGTATGCCGATGACGACGCGGTTCGCGTTCGCTCCCTCGATGCGACCCACGCAATCGGCGTACATCTGCGAGGGTAGGTATGGGTCCAGTGGATCGCCGCGTTTGCCATCAGGATGCCCGAACTCCACCTTGACGGCGTGGAGCGGTTCCTTTGGTAGACCGTCCGTTTCGGCGGTCTCGCTGCCAGGCTGGCTGTAATAACTGATGGCCCACGTCACGTGGTCGAACGAGCCGCCGTGCGTGTAGAAGCCAAACGCGTCCGTCGTGGCCTCACTTGCCCCGACGGAAAGCAGCGGAAGCGCGCGGCTATTCAGCGTGGGATTGAGGTAGTACTCGGTCGCCCAGTAGAAATAGTCCTGACTACCGACTTTTATTCCGGAAACGACTCCATTCGCGCCGGCCCCGAAGTCGGCGACCGAAAGAACAGGAGGCGCCGCCAGGACCACCTCGACGGAAGAGTTGAACTGTCCATCCTCACCCTGGCCGTTGCTGTCGTCGGCCGACGAGTTGGTGGTGAAGAACAAGGCATCGGTCACTTCGAAGCGCGCCGCCACCGCTAGCGCCGGCGAATCGGGCGAGGCCGAGACGTACACGGTAAGTATCTGGATGTCCGCCGGCGGCGGCTCGTCGGCATCCTCATCGGGTTCCGTCGTGCTTCGCTCAGCCTGACCCGGAATGGCGGATTCCGTCCACGTAAAACGATTCTTGACGAAGGAGCAGGTGTAGCCATCGTCGTCGCTGCCCAGCGGTACGTCGTCGCCGCCACCGGCATAGTGGACGAGCTTCAGGGCGGACTCGAGCTCGGCTTGCGTCAGCGGGATGGGATTGGCGTCAGCATCCGCGGCCACCAGCCCCACGTTGATCGGGCACTGCTGGTTTCCATTGCTGAAGAGCTTGATCGTCCCATGCTGCTCGCCGGGATGCGTCTTGTAGATGCGAAAGTAGGTGAGTTGCCTGACGTCGGCAAGCGACGTCGTGGAGTCGGAATGCTTCTTCATGGGAACGGTCCTTGTCGAAAGCGACGCCGGCTCCTGCCGGCGTCGATACCACCTTACGTCCTCGATGCGAATTGCGCCTCACCTATCAAGGGCGCATATTCGGTAGTCGCGATGCGAATGCGGCATGCGGGGTCTAACCGATCGTCGGGAAAGAGGATTCCGCCGACGACAGCCCGGTTCTGACGGCGCCGCGAAGGCCGTCAGCTCTCCCGAATGACCATCAGCCGAACGTCGGACATGTCCTCGATCGCATAGCGTACGCCTTCCCGGCCGAGCCCCGATGACTTCGCGCCGCCGTAAGGCATGTTGTCCACGCGGAAACTGGGCACGTCGTTGACGATCACGCCGCCCTGTTCGAGTTCGTCCCACGCACGCATGGCGTGGCGCAGATCGTCAGTGAATACACCGGCCTGCAGACCGAAGTCGGAATCGTTGACGATGGCGAGCGCTTCGTCGAAGCTCAGGAATCGCTGCAGCACGGCGACGGGGCCGAAGGCCTCCATGCGCTGCAGTTTCGCATCACGCGGCACGTTCTCAAGCAGCGTGGCTTCAAGCATCGAGCCTTTTCGACCGCCGCCACAAAGTACCTTTGCACCAGCCTTGCGTGCTTCGCCGATCCACCCTTCCAACCGTTCGGCGGCGGCTTCGTCGATCATCGGCCCGAGGAAGGTCGACTTCTTCTTCGGATCGCCTGCCTTCAACGTCTTTACTTTCGCCACCAGCTTGCGGCGCAGGGCATCGTAGACATCGTCGTGCACGAGGATGCGCTGCACACTGATGCAGCTCTGCCCCGACTGGTAGAACGCACCGAAGATCAGGCGATCCACCACCGCGTCGAGGCGGTCGCCCTGATCGCCGTCAACGATGCACGCCGCATTGCCGCCGAGTTCGAGCGTGACCTTCTTATGGCCCGCGCGGGCCTTGAGATCCCAGCCGATGAGCCCGCCGGTGAACGAGAGCAGCTTCAGGCGCGGGTCGGTCACGAGCGGGTCGGCATGCTTGCCGTCCAGCGGAAGGATCGAGAACGCGCCTTTCGGCAGGTCGGTCTCGGCAAGGACCTCTCCGATGATCAGCGCGCCGAGCGGCGTACGTTCCGATGGTTTCAGCACGAATGGACAACCGGCGGCGATCGCCGGTGCGACCTTATGCGCGACAAGGTTGAGCGGAAAGTTGAACGGCGTGATGAACGACACCGGGCCGAGCGGAACACGTCGCGTAAACCCGTGATATCCCGCTGTCCGCGACGAGATTTCCAGGTTGATCGTTTCGCCGTTGATGCGCACGGCTTCTTCGGCGGCGACCTTGAAGGTTTCGATAAGGCGCGTGACCTCGCCCACCGAGTCGTTGATCGGCTTGCCCGCCTCGACGCATAGCGCGTAGGCCAGCTCTTCCCTGCGCTGGCTAAAGCGCTTGACGCAATGCTCGAGAACCGCCTGGCGATCGTAGGGCTTGAAGCGCTTCATCGGCAGCGTCGCGTCATGCGCGGCGGCGATGGCCTTTTCCAGTGCGGCGGCGTCGGGGAGGGCGACGCGCGTGGCTACCTTGCCGGTGTACTTGTCGAGCACGTCGAGTTTCTTGCCCGACTTGGTGGCTTTGTTGGCGAGGTAGTAGGGATAGCTCTTTTCGAGCATGGCTGGGCCTCACGGGGCAAGCAATGGCGGAAAGGATGATCGGTGGGGTGTTCAGTGGTTGTGTACGGCGACCCATCGCCGGTGAAGCGGTGCCCATGGGAGCGGGCGCGCTTCGTCAGTCTTCGCGGCGGACCTTGATCTCGCCGTTGCCCAGCATCACGCGAAGGCGCTCGCCAAGGGCGACGTCCGAGGCCCGGCGCACGACGGCATCGCGGTCGTCGAAGACGATGGCGTAGCCGCGTTCCAGCGTCGCCAGCGGACTCACGGCGTGCAGCGTGCGCGCCTGTTCGGCAAGGCGGAGCCGATCGCGTTCAATGCGGCGCGACATGGCTACCGTCATGCGCTGGCGCAGGTCGGCGATACGGATGCGGGAAGGTGTCAACCGGAGTTTCGGATGCTGTGCGGTGAGCCGTGCCTGCAAGCGTTCCAGTCGTGCACGCCGCAGGCTGTTCGACTGGCTGATGGATACATAAAGGCGACGGCGCAACGACTCCAGCCGCTGCGCATCGCGCGCAAGGCGCGCCTGCGGGCGTTGGGCATTGAGCCGGGCCTGCCAGTGGTCGGCGCGCTGCGCGGCAGCCTGCAGGCGGCGCGTGACCAGGGTGGTCATGCGCTGGCGCAAGCGATCGAGCTGGCGCGACAGGTCCGCGCCGTCGGGCACGAGCAGTTCCGCGGCCGCCGATGGCGTCGCCGCGCGCAGGTCGGCCACGAAGTCGGCGATGGTGAAGTCGACCTCATGACCGACGGCGGACACGACGGGCACCGCGCTGGCATGGATCGCACGCGCGACGCTCTCGTCATTGAAGGCCCAGAGGTCTTCGAGCGAGCCGCCGCCGCGCGTCACCAGCAGCACGTCGTAGCGTCCGCTGGCGGAGGCTTTGCGAATCATCGAGGCGATCGCCGGCGGTGCCTCGCGACCCTGGACGGGAACGGGCAGGACGTCCACCTCGGCAAGGCCGAGGCGACGGCCCAGCACGCTCAGCACGTCGCGTATCGCCGCGCCCGAGGGCGAGGTGATGACGCCGATGCGGCGGGGGAACGCGGGCAGGCCGCGCTTGCGCTCGGGCGCGAACAGGCCTTCGGCACCGAGTCGCGCCTTGAGTTGTTCGAACTCGCGTTGCAGGGCGCCTTCGCCGGCGGGTTCCATGTGGTCGGCGACCAGCTGGAACTCACCGCGCGCCTCGTACAGGCCCACCTTGGCGCGCATCAGCACGTGCATGCCATCGACGGGGCGGAAGCGCAGTCGCGAAGCGGCCGTGCGGAACATGGCGCAACGCACCTGGGCGTTGGCGTCCTTCAGCGTGAAGTAGACATGCCCGGACGAAGGCCGGGCGACGTTCGACAGCTCGCCCTCGATCCATACGCCCATGGGCAGGGCGTCTTCCAGCAGGTCGCGCACCAACCGGTTGAGGCCGGATGGTGTCAGGATCTCGGGAGCCGCGCGATCGTCGAAGTCGGACATGGACCGCCGAGGTTATCACGGCGGAAGGGAATGTCGATGGGGCAGGGACTTAGCGGATATTCATGAGCGCGGGCTCACATGCGGAAGACGCCGAAGCGGCCCTGCTCGATGGGAGCGTTGAGCGACGCCGAGATCGCCAGCCCCAGGACACGACGCGTGTCGGCCGGGTCGATGATGCCGTCGTCCCACAGGCGCGCGCTGGCGTAGTAAGGATGGCCCTGGCGCTCGTACTGGTCGCGGACCGGCGCCTTGAAGGCCTCTTCGTCCTCGGCACTCCAGGTGCCGCCGCCGGCCTCGATGCCATCGCGGCGAACGGTGGCCAGCACCGAGGCGGCCTGTTCACCGCCCATGACGCTGATGCGTGCATTCGGCCACATCCACAGGAAGCGGGCGCCGTAGGCACGGCCGCACATGGCGTAATTGCCGGCACCGAAGCTGCCACCGATCACCACGGTGAACTTCGGCACGTGCGAGCACGCCACCGCCGTGACCATCTTCGCGCCGTCCTTCGCGATGCCGCCGTTCTCGTACTTGCGACCGACCATGAATCCGGTGATGTTCTGCAGGAACACGAGTGGCACGTTGCGCTGGTTGCACAGCTCGATGAAGTGCGCGCCCTTCTGCGCGGATTCGCCGAACAGGATGCCGTTGTTGGCGATGATGCCTACCGGGTATCCATGGATATGTGCGAAGCCGGTGACCAGCGTCTTGCCGTAGCGCGCCTTGAACTCGTGGAATTCGGAATCGTCGACGATGCGCGCGATCACCTCGCGGATGTCGAACGGCCGGCGCGTGTCTTCCGGGATCACGCCGTACAGTTCCTCGGCGCTGAAACGCGGTTCCATCGGCGCGCGCACGGCCAGCGGGACCTTCTTCACGCGGTTGAGCGAACCCACGATATCGCGGGCGATCGCCAGCGCGTGCGCATCGTTTTCGGCGAAGTGGTCGGCCACACCGGAAACCGACGTATGCACGTCCGCGCCGCCCAGCGCTTCGGCATCCACGATTTCGCCGGTGGCCGCCTTCACCAACGGGGGGCCCCCGAGGAAAATCGTGCCCTGCTCGCGGACGATGATGGTCTCGTCGCTCATGGCCGGCACGTAGGCACCGCCGGCGGTGCATGAGCCCATCACGACGGCGATCTGCGGGATGCCCTGCGCGCTCATGCGCGCCTGGTTGTAGAAGATGCGACCGAAGTGTTCGCGGTCGGGGAACACTTCATCCTGCAGCGGCAGGAACGCACCGCCGGAGTCCACGAGGTAGATGCAGGGCAGGCGATTTTCCATCGCCACTTCCTGCGCGCGAAGGTGCTTCTTCACGGTCATCGGGAAGTACGTGCCGCCTTTCACCGTGGCGTCGTTGGCGAGCACGACCACTTCCTGCCCCATGACCCGGCCGATGCCCGCGATGACGCCTGCGGCGGGCGCGGCGTCGTCATACATGCCATGCGCGGCGAGCGGAGCGATCTCGAGGAAAGGCGAACCCGGATCGAGCAGGGCACGGATGCGTTCGCGGGGAAGCAGCTTGCCGCGGGCGACGTGCTTCTCGCGCGCCTTCGCACCACCACCTTCCGCGGTGCGCCGGAGTGTTTCACGCAGGTCGTCGGTGAGCGCGCGCAAGCGCTGGCTCGCCGCCTGGAAGTCGGCGGAGCGGGTGTCGAGCTGCGATTCGATGATGGGCATGGGGGCGTTCGTGCAAGGACGAAACGGCCATCATAGCGGGGCGGGCGCGCGCGAAAACGCTGCGTTGCGCCAATGAAAAAAAACGGCCACCCGAAGGTGGCCGTTTTCGATCCTTGAAAGGAAGCGCGAAGGCTTACTTCTTGGAGTCGTCCGTCGCGCTCTTGGCGTTGTCGGCAGCGTCCTTCGCCTGGTCAGCCGACTTGTCGGCCTGATCGGCGGCGTTGGAAGCGGCGTCCTTGGCGGCTTCAGGCGTGCCACCGGCGGTGGAAGCCGAAGCAGCGGCCTGGGCCTGCGAAGCAGCGTCCTTGGCCTGGTCGGCGGACTGCTGAGCCTGGTCGGCAGCCTGGTTCGTCGCGGCGTTCTGCGACTGGTCGGCGGCCTGCTGGGCCTTGTCCGCCTGCTGCTGCGCGTCGGCGGCCGACTTCTGGGCGTCCTGCGCGGAATCCTGCGCGCCGTTGCTGCAAGCTGCCAGAAGCGCGACGAGCGCAGAGGCGAGAAGGGTACGCGTCAAATTCATGGTGTTTCTCCTTAGCCGTGGAATGCCGTTAGGCGGCGTATTAATAGCTTAGATAGGGATGCATAGCTACCAAAGACACCAAGCCGCTTCAGGGCGCATTAAAGCCCATGCAGACGGCGTGATCGTAATGAAAAACGACCGCCTTCTTTATCGACGTCGGGTTCACACCAACTCAATGGCGATCGCCGTTGCCTCGCCGCCACCGATACACAGCGCGGCGACACCCCTTTTTGCCCCACGGGTTGTCAACGCATTGAGAAGGGTCACCACGATCCGGGCACCGCTGGCACCGATCGGGTGGCCGAGCGCGCAGGCGCCGCCATGGATATTGATCTTCTCGTGGGAAACGCCGAGTTCGCGCATGACGGCCATCGGGACGACGGCAAACGCCTCGTTGATTTCGAACAGGTCGACGTCTTCCGTTTTCCAGCCGGCCTTCGCCAGTACCTTGGAAATGGCACCTACCGGTGCGGTGGTGAACCATTCCGGTTCGTGCGAATGGGTGGCGTGGGCGACGATGCGGGCCAGCGGGGTCACGCCACGCGTCTTCGCGTCGTCAGCCGAAAGCAGCACCAGCGCCGCGGCGCCGTCGGAAATGCTCGACGAGCTTGCTGCGGTGATCGTGCCGTTTTCCTTGCGGAACGCGGCGCGGAGGGTGGGGATCTTGGCGACGTCGGAACGGCCCGGCTGTTCGTCCTCGATGAAGTCCTGCGGACCCTTGCGGCCCTGCACGGTCACCGGAACGATCTCGTTGGCGAAGGCATTCGCCTTCTGTGCCGCCTGCGCGCGTTCGACCGACGCGATGGCGTAGGCGTCCTGCTCTTCGCGCGTGAAGTGATACTTGTCGGCGCACTGCTCGCCGAAAACGCCCATCGACTTGCCATCGTACGGATTGGTCAGGCCGTCCCATGCCATGTGGTCGACGAGCTGGCCGTCACCGTAGCGGATGCCCGTGCGGGCGTTGACCATGTGCGGCGCATTGGTCATCGATTCCATGCCGCCGGCGACGACGACGCTGGCCGAGCCCGCCTTGATCAGGTCGTGGGCGAGCATCATGGCCTTCATGCCCGAGCCGCACACCTTGTTGATGGTGGTGCAACCGGCCGAGGTCGGCAGGCCAGCCTGGAGCGACGCCTGGCGCGCAGGCGCCTGGCCGAGGTTGGCGGGCAGGACGCAGCCCATGATCACTTCGCTGACGTCGGCCGGGGCGATGCCCGACTGCTCCAGGGCGGCCTTGATGGCGATGGAGCCGAGCGTCGGCGAGGGGACGCCGGTGAACTGGCCGAGGAAGGAACCGATGGCGGTGCGCTTGGCACCCGCAATGACGATGTCGGACATGGGGACTCCGTGATACTCGGATGGCCGCCCTTTCGGGGCGGAAAACCCGTCGAGTATCGCAGCGGGGCCGGGGGCGGGGCAATCTGCGGCGCCGCAAGGACGTGATCGCGTAGAGATACGGGGACGGCCGGTTATGCGAAGATCGGGCCGGGCGCGACCGGAAAACCGGCCGCGAGACAGCGATGTCGAAAAGGGGTTCACACGGTGAAAGGCAGGAATATCGCGCGCCAGCGTGATTTGGCGCTTGCCATTTGCATGAGTCTGGGCCTCGCCGCATGCGGTGGCGGAGGCGGCGGTTCCAAAGGTGGTGGTGGTGGCGGTGTCGTCGTGACTCCCCCTCCCGTGACACCTCCGCCGACCACGCCGACCACGCCAACGACGCCCGTCACGACCGATCCGCCGATCGACGCCCAACTGGCCAGCACCAACGTGGTCGCGGCCCAGGCGGCCGGTTTCACGGGCCTGGGGCAGACGATCGCGATCGTCGACAGCGGCGTGATGTCCACGCATCCCGCGCTGGCCGGTCGTGTCGCCAGGAACCTGATCTACGTCGATCCCAGCACGAACAACACCGGCGTCGACGATGTCGCCGGGCATGGCACGTCGGTCGCGGAGATCGCGGCCGGACGAGCCTTCGGACGATTCGCCGGTGGCGTGGCGCCCGATGCGACGATCGTGTCCGCACGCATCGTGACGGATACCGCACCGGTGGACGACGGTTCCGGCCAGGGGAACAAGGTCTCCGGGTCCGATCCGCTCGGGAAGATCAACAGCGATCTGAACGCGATAGGCGCGCGCATCATCAACAATTCGTGGGGCGGGCTTTACTGGGACGCCACCGACACCGCGACGACGGCGAGTTTCCACGACGCCTATGCGCCGTTCGCCACGGGCATGCTTTTCGTGTTCGCCGCGGGCAACGATGGCAAGGCCGATCCGTCCACCGTGGCCGCATTGCCCTCGCGTGCCCCTGACCTGGAGCGCGGCTGGCTTACCGTCGTCGCACTGGACAGCAACAATCCGACGCAGATCGCCTCGTATTCGAATCGTTGTGGCGTGGCGAAGAATTACTGCCTGGCGGCGCCGGGAGCAGTGATTACGGCCTCGGCGGCTTCGACGGCAACCAATCCGACCTATCAGGTCTGGACAGGCACCTCACTGGCCGCCCCGCAGGTTTCGGGCGCGGCGGCGCTGGTCTCCCAGGCGTTTCCCCAGTTCACGGTGGATTCGGTGCGGCAGATCCTGCTGGGCACGGCCGACGATCTTGGCGACGCGGGACCGGATGCGGTCTACGGCTATGGCCGCCTCAATGTCGGTCGTGCCGTTCGCGGTCCCGCGAAGTTCGACTGGGGCGACTTCAACGCCGCCGTCTTTTCCGGGCATGACGCGAACTTCCTCAACGACATTTCCGGTGCCGGTGGACTGGTCGCCATCGGCGACGGCAGGCTGACGCTTTCCGGACACAACACGTATGCGGGAACCACCGACGTGGGTGGCGCCGTGACCGTGGAGTCGATGTTCGCCGTGCCGGGCGCGGTCAACATCCATGCCCAGGGCGCGTTGATCGTGCACGGCGATATCGGCGGCAGCGTCACCAATGCGTCGCAACTGGTGACGTCGGAAACGCCCACGCACATCGCAGGTAACTTCATCCAGACGGCGGGCGGGCGTCTGTCGCAGCAACTCGGCGCCCCGCTCATCGTCAGTGGCAACGCGTCGCTCGCCGGTGATTTCTTCATCGCCGGGTCCGTGCCGGGTTACACGGTGACATCGCACCAGCAGGTGCTGACCGCCAACAGCATCACGGGGACGTTCACGACGCAGACGTTGGGTACGGGGGTCTTCCTGTCGACGTCGTTGAACTATCTGCCGCAGGAAGTGTGGATCGACACCACGGCGCTCAGCGTCACGCGCGTCGCATCCACCAGCATGTCGCAGTCGCGCGCGGCGGTATCGTCGGCGCAGCGCCTCGATGGAGCGTTCGGACAGATCACGCAGAGCCTCACGGGGCCGGCGTCCAGCGGCACGCCCCTGGACACGAACCTGCTCGTCGCCGCCGGAAGCATCCAGCAGTCATCCACCCAGCATGTCGCGCAGGCGTCGCTGGAATCGTTATCGGGCCAGCTCTATGCCGCCAGCACGGCCGTGACGCTCGCCGGCATCGAGGCAGGCAACGATGCGTTGATCGCCCATCTGGACGAGCAAGGTGCCGTTGGTGCGTGGACCCAGTCGCTGGGATACCAGGGCGGTCTCAGCCGCAGCGGTTTCGGCAATGTCGGGTTCAGCCTGGACGGCGGTCTGGTCGGCAACGACGTGCGCATCGGCAGTTCGGGTTTCGCCGGTGTCGCCGTCGCCCAGATGCGCAGCACGGGACAGCTTTCCAACAGCCTCGATCGGCAGCGCAACCGCGCCACCGAGGGCATGCTGTACGCCGGATCACGCGGAGCCAACTGGTACGGCGTCGGGCGCTTCGGCTTCGGCAGCTTCCGCGGCGACATGCAGCGCCTGCTGCGCTTTGGCGACCAGGCCGAGTTCACCGGCAGCGACAACACCGGCCATTACAACGTTGCTTATGGCGAAATGGGCTATCGCACGCAGGCGGGCGCGTTCTCGCTCACGCCATACGCCAACGTGCAGTTCGCAAGCATCCGCCGCTCCGGGTTCCAGGAATCGGGCGGGGAAGGCTTCGGCCTCAGTGCCAACGGCCAGACTACGTCGCGTTGGCAGGCCGGCTTCGGCCTGCGCGCCGGGGCTTCCTGGCTCACCACGGCGGGCAAGCTCCGCCTGGACGGCAAGCTGGGTTGGCAGAACGCCTTCGCGACCAGGGGCGAGGTGTTTTCGGCACGCTATACCGGCATCGCACAGTGGGCCCCCGTCGACGGCATCGGCCTCTCGCGCCGGGCGGCCACCGCGGGCCTGACCCTCGGATGGGACCTCAGCGAGCGCAGTCAGCTCGGCTTCGACGTGGACCAGCGCTTCGCCGACCGTGACCACTCCCGCTCGGCCAATGCGAGCTTCCGGATGGCCTGGTGACGGACTGGCCGGAGGCGGGCGTACGCGCCCCGTCTCCGGCCTGCGACCCAGCGCACGTATTCGCGCGAGTTCCTTGCTCTTTTTCGTAAGGTCTTGTGGCAACATTCTGCCCGGGTGTGCCTACGGATCGCGGGCACCGACATTGACGTCATGCCAGGGGACAACATGAATACGATGCAGATGCCGCGTCGGCGCGAACTCGCGCTGGCTATTTGCGTGGGTGTCGGACTGACCGCTTGCGGGGGCGGCGGCTCGGGGGTCAAGAGCTCCAATATCCCGTCGGTGCCGTCGAACAACATCCCGTCGGTTCCTTCGAACAACCTTCAGGACGTCCCGTCCTTCAACATCCCCAAAACACCCTCGGGCGGCGGCGCCACGATCGCGCAGCCAGCCTCGGACGTGCAGCTGACGGCCACGAACGTCAAGGCGGCGCACGACGCGGGGTTCACGGGCGCGGGCGTGATCATCGGCATCGCCGACTCGGGCGTGAACGCGACGAACCCCGCGCTCGCCGGGCGCGTCGGTGCCGAATATATCTATGTGGATCCCGCATCGAACAACGTCGGGGTGGACGATGTCGTCGGCCATGGCACCTTCGTCGCCGAGATCGCCGCGGGTCGTCCCGTGGGCATGTTCGCCGGAGGCGTGGCGCCCGATGCGTCGATCGTCTCGGCTCGCATCATCGCGGACAAGGCACCCACGGATGATGGCTCCGGCCAGGGCAACAAGGTCACGTCGGCCGATCCACTTGGCGATGTGAACGACAAGCTCGTGGTGACCTCCGGCGCGCGCATCATCAATAACTCGTGGGATGGCGTGTATTGGGACCCCGCGGACACGAACACCACGGGCAATTTCACCGATGCATACCTGCATGCGGCGTTTGGCAATGCGCTGTTCGTCTTCGCGGCGGGCAATCACGGTGATCCCAATCCGTCCACGATCGCGCAGCTGCCCACCCTGTCGCCGAGCCTGGAAAAAGGCTGGCTGACCGTTGTCGCCCTCGATAGCGATCATCCCGACCAGATCGCCTCGTATTCCAACCGGTGCGGCGTCGCGAAGAACTACTGCATGGCGGCGCCCGGCACGATCGTGGTGGTCGCGCCCGATGCCACGTCCTCGAAGGTGTCGTTCGTCTACGGGGCAGGTACATCCTTTGCCGCACCGCAGGTGTCCGGTGCCGCGGCCGTCGTCATGTCCGCCTTCCCGGGGCTGCCGCTGGATTCGGTGCGCCAGGTGCTGCTCGGAACCGCGGACGACCTGGGTGACGCTGGCCCGGATGCCATCTATGGCTACGGCCGCCTGAACCTCGGTCGCGCCATCCGCGGTCCGGCGAAGTTCGACTGGGGCGACTTCAGTGTCCGTGTGGACGGTCACGATGCGGAATTCGCCAATGACATCTCGGGCGCAGGAGGCCTTCAGGCTTTCGGCGATTCGCGGCTGACCCTGAGCGGTACCAACTCGTACGAGGGCACGACCCTCGTGGGCTCGACGCTCACGCTCGAAGCCATGCATGGGATCCCGGGCGCGCTCAACGTCCAGGACAATGCCACGGCCATCGTACACGGAGATATCGGTGGCGACGTGCGCGTTTCATCGACGTTGCAGACGGGCGACACCAGCACGCACGTCAACGGAAACTACGTGCAGACAGCCACCGGCCGCCTTTCGCAGCTGATTGGCGCTCCGTTGATCGTGTCCGGCACCGCTGCTCTCTCCGGTGACTTCCACGTCGCCGGGTCCGTCTCCGGATACACGCCGACCTCGCACCAGCAGGTCCTGACCGCCAGCGCTGTCTCCGGTATGTTCACGGGTATGTCGAAGGGGACGGGCGTACTCATCAATTCGACGCTGCAGTACCTGCCGACCGAGGTGTGGATCGACACGACGACATTGAGCGTGACGCAGGTCGCCAGTACCACCATGCGTCAGTCGGCGGCGGCACAGTCCTCGGCACAGCGCCTTGAGGGTGCGTTCCAGCAGATCGACCACAGCCTGTCGTCTGCCTCGCCCAGCGGCCAGTCCTTCGCGACCGGTACGCTCGTCGCCGCCGGTGGTATCCAGCAGTCGGCCAGCACGCAGGTCGCGCAGGCCTCGCTCGAATCGCTTTCCGGCCAGCTTTACGCGGCCAGCACGGCCGTGACCCTCGCCGGCATCGAAGCGGGTAACGATGCGTTGATGACCCACCTCGACCAGCAAGGCGCTGGCGGTGCGTGGACGCAATCGTTCAACGGACAGGGTGGCCTCAGCCGCGGTGGATTCGGCAACGTCGGTTTCAACCTCGACGGTGGCCTGGCCGGTCACGACATCCGGCTGGGCACGAATGGATTTGCCGGCGTGGCCGTGGCGCAGATGCGTAGCACGGGTCAATTGTCGGGCAACTTCGACCGCCAGCGCAGCCGTTCCACCGAAGGCACGCTGTATGCCGGTTCGCGCGGCGCGAACTGGTACGGCGTGGGGCGCTTCGGCTTCGGTAGCTTCCGCGGCAACACCCAGCGCCTGCTGCGTTTCGGTGACCAGGCCTCCTTTGCGGGCGGCGACAACACCGGCCGTTACAACGTCGCTTATGGTGAAGTCGGGTATCGCACGGAAGCGGGTGCATTCTCGCTGACGCCGTTCGCCAACGTGGAATACGCCAGCATCCGCCGCGATGGCTTCCAGGAGTTCGGTGGCGAAGGCTTCGGGCTGAGTGCGAACGGGCAGACGACGTCTCGCTGGCAGGCGGGCTTCGGGCTGCGCGCAGGCGCGTCCTGGCTTACCTCGATGGGCAAGCTTCACCTCGACGCCAAGCTCGGCTGGCAGAACGCCTTCGCGACCAAGGGTGAGGTTTTCTCAGCCCGCTACACGGGCATCGCACAATGGGCGCCGGTCGATGGTATCGGCCTCTCGCGCCGCGCCGGTACGGCGGGCATGACATTGGGCTGGGACGTGAGCGAGCGCACGCAGGTCGGGTTCGACGTGGACCAGCGCTTCGCCGATCGCGATCACTCGCGTTCCGCGAGTGCCACGTTCCGCATGGCCTGGTAGTCGACGACCGCTCCTGCCTCCGGGCAGGAGCGGCTCCCGCAGGAGGGTTCTTACGATTTGCCGTGGAACAGTTCGCGGCCGATCAGCATGCGGCGGATTTCGTTGGTACCCGCGCCGATCTCGTAGAGTTTCGCATCGCGAAGAAGGCGGCCGGCCGGGAACTCGTTGATGTACCCGTTGCCACCGAGCGCCTGGATCGCTTCCAGCGCCACTTTCACCGCGTTGGTGGACGCATTGAGCAGGCACGCCGCCGGATCGATGCGTGACTTCACGCCATTGTCGAACTGCTGCGCCACCATGTAGGCGAAGCCACGCGACGACTGCAGCGCGGTGTACATGTCGGCGATCTTGGCCTGCATCATGCCGAACGTGCCGATGGGCGCGTTGAACTGCTTGCGTTCGCGCACGTAGGGCAGCACGAGATCCACGGCCGACTGCATGATGCCGATCGGACCGCCGGACAGCACCAGGCGCTCGGTGTCCAGGCCGCCCATCAGCACGCGTACGCCTTCGTTCACTTCACCGACGATGTTCTCGGCGGGAATCTCGCAGTTGTCGAACACGAGTTCGCAGGTGTTCGAGCCACGCATGCCCAGCTTGTCGAGCTTCTGCGCGGTGGAGAAGCCCTTCATGCCCTTCTCGATGATGAAGGCGGTCATGCAACGGCTGCCGGCCGGACGCGGTGCCGTGCGCATGTAGACCAGCAGCACGTCGGCGTCGGGACCGTTGGTGATCCACATCTTCGTGCCGTTGGCGACCCAGACGTCGCCGACCAGTTCGGCGTGGCAGCTCATCGAGCCGACCACGTCGGAACCCGCGCCGGGCTCGCTCATCGCCAGCGCGCCGATCCACTCGCCGCTGGTGAGCTTGGGCAGGTACTTGCGGCGCTGCGCTTCGTTGCCGTTGTGATAGATGTTCTGCACGCACAGGTTCGAGTGCGCGCCATAGGAAAGACCGACCGATGCCGAAGCGCGGGAGATCTCTTCCATCGCGACCATGTGGGCGAGGAAACCGAGGCCCGAACCGCCGTATTCTTCCGGCACGGTGACGCCGAGCAGGCCCATGTCGCCGAACTTGCGCCAGAGGTCTTCAGGGAAGACGTTCTCGCGGTCGATGCGATCGGCGCGTGGAGCGATTTCCTTCTCCGCGAACGCGTGGACGCTTTCGCGCAGGAGGTCGATATCTTCGCCAAGGGAAAACGGACGCATGCGTGCAACTCCGGGGGAAAGCGGGAAAAAGCTTCCCATCGTAACGCGCGGTGGCGCCCAATCCACGGCGCGACGCAGCAATCAGACGGGTGGCAGGGCGGCGATCCGGTCGTGGACGCGGACGAGCAGCAGGCACTGCCGGTCGACCAGGCGCACCGCCTCGGCCGGCCCGGTGGCGTCGATTGCCGCCTCGGCGAGCACGTCGGGCGTACCCAGCAGCGGCGCCGGCGAACCGGCGCGGACATGTTCACCAAGGGCGTCGTAGGCCTGGGCGATCCGCCGGGCCAGGGCCTCCACGGCAAGGGCGTCATCTACGGGCAGGGCCTGCCGGTGTGCGCCGAGGGTAGACAGGTGGGATAGCCCGGCCTGGAGGGCTGCGAGCAGACGCAGGGCGCGCTCGCCACGCTCGTGCGAATGCCCAGGCTCGCCGAGCAGTTCCGCGACGTTGCCCGCGACGGCCGCCTGTGCCGCATGCGCGTCGCGCCGCGCGATGCGATAGGGCAGGTCGTCGAGTCGCCCCGTCGTGTACTGCATGGCGATGCGTTGCAGGTATCGCGCATAGGCCAGCAACGCATCGGCGGCGATGTCCTCCAGCCGGCGCACCCGCCAGTCCGGCAATACGAAGCGAATGACGGCCGTGGCGACGGCCGCGCCGAGCAGGGTGTCGAGCAGGCGTGGACCGATGGCGTCGTAACCGGCGCCGACCAGGTCGAAGCAGAGCAGGACGAAGATCGTGATGACGGCGGTGGCCAGTGCGTAACGGCGCAGGCGGAAGGCGAAGAAGGCCGCGCCGGTGGCAACGAGCACCGGAAGTCGCCAGTCTCCCCCCGGCAGCAGGCGGAGCATGGCCCAACCCGCGACGAGGCCGGCGGTGGTGCCGGCGATGCGCTGCAGCGTGCGCCGCCGGGTCGCACCGTAGCTCGGCTGTCCGACGAACAGCGTAGTCAGCAGGATCCAGTAGCCGTGCGTGGGATGGAGTACCAGGAGCAGCGCGTAGCCGGCGAACATGCCGCTCGCCAGGCGCACGGCGTGGCGGAAATGCATGGAGCGCCGGTTGAGGCGCACGCGGATCCGCGCGATGGCATCGCTGAAGGTGCCCGGTTCGCTGTCCTGCAACGCGATGTCCGTGCCGTCGCGAAGACTGCCCTCGTCCTCGATGCCGGCGAGGAGGTTTTCCATGTTGCTGAGCAGTGCGGAGAGCGCGTCGTCCAAAGCCTGGTCGGGTGGGTCGTTGCGACGGCGATACGCGATCGCTTCGCGCACATCGTCGAGCGCGGCGCGCGGCAAGGCCATGGATCCCAACGGTGTCACGCGGCGGATCGCATCGGCCCGGTCGCGACAGGCGATGGCTTGCAGGCGCAACAGGCGGCCGAAGCGGAACATGAGGTCGCTGTGGTACAGCGCCGCCGCCAGCTCGTCGTAGGGGTAGTGCGAGGAACTGACCCGTTCGTGGATGTCCTGGGCGACGAAGAACATGGCCAGCCGCGCCGCCGACCGGCCGCGCGGCTGACGCCGGCCGATCCGGTCGAGCAGGGCGCCGCGCGCGGCGGCCAGGGCTTCCACGGTATGCAGGTTGCGGCGGGAAAATTCCACGGCCAGCGCATCG
>DATNJP010000131.1:0-17742 GCA_035603855.1 Luteibacter sp.
GTGGGCCTCGATTACATCAAGCTCGGCCAGAGCGCCACGACCCTGTCCGGTGGCGAGGCGCAGCGCGTGAAGCTGTCGAAGGAGCTGTCCAAGCGCGATACGGGCAGCACGCTGTATATCCTCGACGAGCCGACCACGGGCCTGCATTTCCACGATATCGAGCAGTTGCTCGATGTGCTGCACCAGCTCGTGGAGCATGGCAACACGGTGGTCGTGATCGAGCATAACCTCGACGTGATCAAGACGGCCGACTGGCTGATCGACCTCGGCCCTGAGGGTGGCGCCGGTGGCGGACGCATCCTCGTCAGCGGCACACCGGAGACGGTGGCGGCGACGAAGGCGTCGCATACCGGCCGCTTCCTGTTGCCTCATCTGAAGCCGGCGAAACCTGTCGCGAAGGTCGCTACGAAGACGGTGGCGAAGACCGCTGCCAAGAAAACGGCCGCCAAGGCGGCCCCGGCCACGAAGAAGAAAAAGACCGCATGACGACCGAAGCCGCCATCACGCCCTCGCCTGTTCCGCTCTTCATCACGCCAATGGATGTGCGCTGGCAGGATCTCGACGCCTACAACCACGTCAACAACGCAAACTACCTGGTGTACCTGCAGGAAGCGCGCATCCGCTGGCTCGAACTGCTGCCGGACAAGTGGTACAGCGAGGACGGCGCGCCCGTCATGGCGCACAGCGAACTCAACTATCGCCTGCCGATCGAGTTCCCGGCGGACATCCAGATCGAGCTGTTCGCCAACCGCATGGGCACCAGCTCGATGACCGTCGGCCATCGCATCGTGTCCACCGACGACGCCACGAAGATCCACTGCGATGGCAGCGTCACCATGGTCTGGGTCAACCCGAAAACCGGCCGCCCGGTGCCGATTCCGCAGGTGATCCGCGACGCCGTGGCGGAAGCCGGGCGAGGCTGATTCGCAAAAGATCGCGATCGTTCATTTCTCCCCGGTATGATCCGGCAGGGTCACCACGGAGAGAGTGAATCATGTCGCGTCGTTCCCTCGTACTTGCGATCGCTTGCGCCGTCGCCCTGCCCGCCTTCGCCGCCGATGAGCGCACCGCGCTCACGTTGTATCGCGCCGATGGCGATCAATTGTTTTCAACGGGCGGCGATGCCGTGTCCGGCGACGGCTATGCCGTCGTCCACGAACGCCGCGCCTTCGACCTGAAGGGCGGAACGCAGGACCTGTCCATCGACGGGCTCCCGTCCGCGCTGGACAGTGAGGCGCTGTCGCTGCGCTTCCCCGGCAAGAACACACGCGTGGTTTCGCAGCGACTGTTGCTCGGCCAGGGCTTCGACGGTGCGGTCGCGGGCCTCGTGGGCCGCAACGTCAGCGTGATTGGCGAGAGCGGCCAGCCCATCGCCAGCGGCACCCTGGTTCGCGGCGGCGACGCGCTGGTCGTGCGCGAAGCGAACGGCCAGGCCAGTCTTATCCGCCAGTACGCGGCGTTGCGCGCGGCGGATGCCACGGACTTCGCCCGCGGCTCCACCTTGCAGGTGCGCATCACTGGGGGCTCCGCCGGCCAGACCACCGCGCAGCTCGACTACCCCACTTCCGGGCTCGGCTGGCGTGGCGCCTATGTGGCGACGCTCGCACCGGGCAATGCCTGCCGCATGAATTTCGACGCGGCGGCGAGCATCGCCAACCGCAGCGGTCGCGACTGGAAGGACGTGGCGCTGAAGCTCGTTGCCGGCGACGCACGCCGCGCGAAGGCGCCGCCGCAACCGAAGGCGTTCAATCGCGGCATGGTCGCCATGGCGGCGATGGACGCGGCGCCCGCGCCGCCGAGCCAGGCCACCCTGGGCGACCTGCGCACTTATACGTTGCCCACCGCCGTCGACCTGCCGGACGGCAGCGTCACGCAGACGCCGCTGTATGAGAGCCGGTCGCTCGACTGCACGCGTGAAGCGGTCTACGACACCGGCATGATCTACCAGCCGCCGCAGCCGCGCATGGAGCGTGACATCGGCTTGCCGCGCGAAGGCATGCCCGTCGTGTCCAACCTGCGCTTCAAGGCGTTCGACAGCCTGCCTGCGGGTTACGTGCGCGTCCTGACGACCGACCGTGACGGCAATGCTGAGCTGCTGGGCGAAGGACGCCTCGACGACACGCCGAAGAACAAGGACACCACGATCTCCCTCGGCAACGCGTTCGACCTCACCGCCACGCGCGAGCAGACCGCTTTCAGCGCGGATGCCGGCGCTCACCGTATCGATGAGGGCATGCGCATCCATCTCACCAATGCGGGCGACACCGCCCGCACGGTGACCGTCCGCGAGCATCCCAGCCGCTGGCGTGCATGGACGGTCACGTCGTCTTCCGTAAAACCGTCGAAGGTTTCCCCGGAGTTGCTGGAGTTCAAGGTGGAGGTGCCGGCCAACGGCAGCACGGATCTCGATTACGCGGTGCGCTACACCTGGGTCGACACCGACCTGCCGCGCTAAGTGCCAGCCCGGTCATAATGGCCCTATCCCACGACGGACGACGCCCATGCTCGACATCCTTCCGCACGACGATGGCATCCACGAAATCCGCATGGCGCGCGCGCCGGTCAACGCGCTCGACATCGGCCTTGTCCAGGCCCTGCGCGAAGCCTTCGTGGACGCCCCGGCGAACGGCGCGCGGGGCATCGTCCTGTCCGGTGCGCAAGGCATGTTCTCGGCGGGTGTGGACGTACCCGCCTTGATCCAGCGTGACCGCGCCGGGGTACGTCAATTCTGGGACGAGTTCTTCGCGCTGTGCGGCGCCATCGCCGCATCGAGCATCCCTACCGTAGCGGCGATCACCGGCCATAGCCCTGCCGGTGGCGCGGTCATTTCGCTGTTCTGCGATTACCGCGTGATGGCCCATGGCCCGTACAAGATCGGACTGAACGAGGTGCAGGTCGGCCTGTCGGTTCCCGAGCCGATCCAGTTCGCCATGCGCCGTATCGTCGGCGCGTATCGCGCGGAGCGGTTGCTGGTCGCGGGGGCCATGGTGGACGCCGAGCAGGCCCATGCGATCGGCCTGGTGGATGAGCTGGCCACCGTGGAGCAGGTGGTGACGCGCGCCACGAACTGGCTGGCCGACATGCTCAAGTTGCCGCCGAGGGCGATGCTGCGTACGCGCGCCATCGCTCGTGCGGACCTGGTTTCGGTGTGGGGCGATACATCGGACCTGCTTGATCCGGGATTTATCGATGACTTCTTTGGCGAGGAAACGCAGGGGGTTTTGAGGGCTCTGGTTGCTCGGCTTAAGTCAAAGTAGGGGCTCAGAGGAATCCGCGGATGCCGGCGACGCCTTGGGCTGCGTGGAGGCGCGCTTCGGGTACGTCGTCGGGACCGAGGCCGCCCAGAGCGTATACGGGTAGCGCCGCTGCTTCGGCGAGGCGGGCGAAACGGGGCCAGCCCAGCGGTTCGGCCTGTGGATGGCTCGCCGTCGGCAGGACTGGCGACAGCGTCGCGAAGTCGCAACTCAGTCGCGATGCCAGCGCCAGTTCGTCCGCATCGTGGCAGGAAGCCCCGACGAGGGCCGACATCGGCAGCGGCCGATCGCCCAGTGCGCGCAACTGCGCCGAGCAGAGGTGCACGCCCACGCCCTCCCCGAGGCGACGGGCGCCCTCGATATCGCGATTGAGCATGAGGATGGCGCCAGCGCGACGCGCGTCGGGCAGCAGGTTGGCCGCCAGCTCGCGCACGGCTTCGGCAGGCTGACCCGGCAGGCGCAGCTGCAACAGCTTCTCGCCACGCGCCAGCGCGTTCTTCAGCGCCGAGACGGCCTGCGCCGGCGTGGCCTCGGCGGCGGTCAGCGGGTAGTGGACAGGCAGGCGCATCGCCGCGAGGATCGGGCGGTCCGCGGGCGCGAGAACGGACGGATCGATGGACAGGGGCTCGTGCCAGGCGATCGCCGCCGCATCGAGCGCCTGCGGCTCGCCCGTCCAGGCGCGCACCACGATCGCCTCCAGCAGCATCTGGCGCGCCCCGTAGTTCCAGGGGACGCGGATCAGTGCTTCGAAGGAAGCCGGATCGACGACGATGCCGAGTTCCTCGTCGAGTTCGCGCTCCAGCGCGGCCTCGACCGATTCACCCGGCTCCAGCTTCCCGCCCGGGAACTCCCACATCCCGGCGAGATGCTTGCCGGCGGGGCGCTGCGCGATGAGGATGCGTCCCCGGTCGTCGACAAGGACGCCGGCGGCGACGTGCATCAGACCGCCCGAACGTATTCGACCATGTCGAAGGGATACGGGTGGTCTTTGTCCGCGGCGTGGTGCACTCGGGAAACCTCGGTCCAGTGCTTGAAGTCGATACCGGGGAAGAAGACGTCCGCGCCTTCCACGGCCGCGTAGACCCAGGTCAGGTACAGGGTGCTCGCGTGCGGCAGGGCCTCGCGGAACACTTCGCCACCACCGATCACCATCAATCCGGTGTTCCGGCAGCTCGCCTGCGCCTCGGCGATGGAACGCACCGTCACTTGACCGGGGTACGGCGCGACGCCCTTCCGGGTCAAGACGTAGTTGGTGCGGTTCGGCAGCGCCCTGCCGATCGATTCGGCCGTCTTGCGGCCCATCAGAACCGCCTTGTCGGTCGTCAGCTTCTTGAAATAAAGCAGGTCGTCCGGGAGGTGCCAAGGCAACCCTCCCTGCTTGCCGATGGCAAAGTTTTCGTCGAGCGCGGCAACCAGGTGAACGGCCATGAAACTTCCTTCGCGAGTCAAAGACGGAACGATCGGGCATGTGGCCCGTGCGGAGCGGATAGTAGTCCTCTACGGGTTAGCGGGGAACTAACGGCCGTTTGAGAAGGGGCTTGTCATCGCCTGCGAGACGTGGAACGGGGACGCAACGCGTCGAGGGAATCCTCGTTTTCGCGAGCCCAGGCGTAAATCATTTCGATCGGCTCCACCATGCGCCTGCCCAGCGCGGTGAGCGAGTACATCACGGTCGGCGGCACCGTCGGTTCTTCCTCGCGGCTCACGAGGCCGCTGGCCTCCAGTTCGCGCAAGGTCTGGCTCAGCATCTTCTTCGAGATGCCGGGAAGGCTGCGCAGCAGGACGCCGGAGCGCGCCGAGCCGGCGTGCCTGGCATGCAGCGTGTGCAGGATCATGCTGGTCCATTTGGTGGCGAACAGCTCGAGGACACGGCGCGGCGCGCAGTCTTCCAGCCATTCCTCCTCCTTCGATCCGGGTTTCATGCTGGTTACCTTTCTGTGCCTTCTTGGAAGGGGGAAGTTGCGACTCTATCGTCTCCTGATTCGTTTCCTCGGGATACCCCATGAACAAGGCACTCGTGGTCGGCGCCAGCGGCATCATCGGCAGCGCGCTCGTCGATCTCCTCATCGCGGAAGGCTGGGAAGTGGCCGCCCTCGCCCGCCGCCCCGGCCAGCGCCCGGGCGTGACCGCCATCGCCGCCGACCTGACCGACGCGGAGGCGACTCGCCTCGCCCTCGCGGGCCATGCGCCGACCCACGTGTTCATCACGACCTGGTCGCGCCAGGCCAACGAGCGCGAAAACATCCGCGTCAACGCCGCGATGGTCCGCCACCTGCTCGACGGCCTGCGCCCCGCCGGCAGCGTGCGCCATGTCGGCCTGGTCACCGGGTTGAAGCACTATCTCGGACCCTTCGAGGCCTACGGCAAGGGCGTGTTGCCGGCGACGCCGTTCCGTGAGGAACAGGGCCGTCTCGACGTGGACAATTTCTACTACGCGCAGGAAGACGAGGTATTCGCGGCCGCTGCCCGCGATGGGTTCACCTGGAACGTCCATCGCCCGCACACGGTGATCGGCGTCGCCGTCGGCAATGCCATGAACATGGCGACCACGCTTGCCGTGTACGCATCGATCTGCAAGGCGACGGGCCGGCCGTTCCGCTTCCCGGGATCCGCCGCGCAATGGCACGGCCTGACCGACATGACGGATGCGCGCCAGCTCGCCCGCCAGTTGCTCTGGGCGTCGACCACGCCCGCCGCGGCAAACGAGGCGTTCAACATCGTCAATGGCGATGTCTTCCGCTGGAACTGGATGTGGTCGCGGATCGCAGCCTGGTTCGGCCTGAAGGCCGCCCCATTCGACGGTGAGGTGATTCCGCTCGAACAGCAGATGGTCGATGACGAACCGGTCTGGCGGCGCCTGGCCGCCGAGCACGCCCTGGCCGAGCCCGACATGCATCGCCTGGTCTCGGCGTGGCATAGCGACGCCGATCTCGGCCGCCCACTGGAAGTCGTCACCGACATGTCGAAGAGCCGCCGCCTCGGCTTCCTCGATTACCAGCCCACGGACGACGCGTTCCACGACGCCTTCGCCCGCCTGCGCGCGGAACGGCTCATTCCCTGAGCGGGTCGCGGGGAACCGTGGTGCGCCAGCCCCACGGTTCCCGCAAGCCCGGTCAGTCGTGCGGCGTGGTCATGAACTTGTCGTACTCGAACTGGTTGATGTTGTGGTCGTGATCCAGGTCCGCGTCGTCGAAGTGGGCCTTGAGATCCTTCAGTGCCGGGTACTTCGTCTCGTCGAGCTTGTTGATCTCGTCACGGCTCAACATTTTCTTTCCGCCGGAGATGCTGTCGAACGGTGGGTACTTCGCATTGCCGTCGGCGAACGACGCCTGGGCGAGGACACCGACCGCGACGGCGGCGGCAAGGATCAGCAAACGTGGGCTTTTCATGGTGGCTCCGAGGGTTGGATGGCTGCCCGGCGGTGACCGTCCAGCCTGGGGCGCCGGCGCACCGGCGAAGTGCCAGCCCCGATGCCGTCGCGTCAGCGGCATCGGTGCCGGCGACGATCAGGTGGGTGCCTTCAGCTTCGCGCTCGCACGCTCGACGATGTCCTGCTCCGATGCCTTGCGCCCGTAATGGTCGAGGTAGGAACCATCGGTCCCGATCAGGAACAGCATCGTGGAGTGATCCATCAGGTAGCTGCCGCCGTCCATCGGCACGCGCTTCGCGTACACGTGGTATTCCGTGGACATAAGGTCGATCTGCGCACGCGTGCCCGTGAGCCCGACGACATCGCCACCGAAGGCGCGCACATAGGCCTTCATGCGTTCCGGCGTGTCGCGCTCGGGATCGATCGTCACGAAAACGGGGGTGACCGCCACGCCGGTCTTCTCGCGCAGGGCCGCCGCGACACGCACGATCTTCGCCATGTCGACGGGACACACGTCCGGACACGAGGTGTAGCCGAAATACATCAGCAGGGGCTTGCCGGTGAACGACGCCTGGGTCACGGCACGTCCGTCCTGGTCGGTCAACCGGAACGGGCCGCCAATGTCCACGGATGCCGCAGACAGCGACATCGGCATGAACACGATGGACAACAGCAGCGCGCGGAACATCAGAACGCTCCGTTGAGGGTGACTGAAAAACCGAGCAGGCCGGAGGTCTGTCCACCCTGGCGCGCCTTGCCGGCGGAGAACGCCAGGTCGATCAGACCCGTCGCGTGGAAGACCACGCTACCCTCGGTGATGTATTCGTTGTTGTTCGGCCCACCGCTCGGTCGAAGCCGCTTGTTCGTATGCGTCACGCCATACGCGAAGCGACCCGCATCCAGCGTCAGCGACGTCGTCAGGTAGGCGGTATCGAAACCGGGCACGCCGTTCTCGTTGCTCACCTTCACGTATTCGACGAAGGGCACGAGATCCATGTAACGACCCGCCAGTGTCGGCCCCAGCTCGGTCGTCGCCACGAAGGGAATCATGTAGCGCACGGATGCCACGCGTAGCTGTTCGTTCGACGCGGTCGGGTTGGCGGCCGATGTATCGCCCTTCTGGTTGGCCATGAAGCCGACCTGCACCTCGAGGTAGGGAATGGACTCGGGCGAGCGCCAGTTGACCACCACCGCGGCGTTGTTCGGCTTGCCCGTGTTGGTGGCGCCGCCATCGGAACGCCTCGCCTGTTCGGAAGGCCGGAAATACGCCTTGCTCAGCACCGAGGTATCCGCGAAATACAGGCTCACGCTAGGCGCGAGGGTACCGAGCCGGTCGCTGTAGAAGCGGCGTTCGTACGTACCACCGATCATCCCACCGAGCGCATAGGGCGCCACGAAGTCGGAGGTGTACAGGCCGGGTGCCGCGTCCTGCGCACGTCCGAAGGGCACATCGAACTTGCCGGCGCGAAACGCGAAGTCATAGCCCTGGTGGTACCAGTTGAGGTCGGTGACATTCAGGCCCGTGCCGCCAAGCCAGCGGCGCTCACCGGGACGCGTATCGGTCACCGGACTGATCTCCGTGCCCACCCAGATCTCGTCCAGCGGTGTCACCCGGAAGTGCACCGCCGTGGCGATGTCCAGATAACCGTTGGTCGTGATGGTGCGCGGCTGGCGCGGCACGTCCAGGCGATTGAAGTCGTACTGGATCGCCGTGCTGTAATCCATGCCGAGGCCGGGGTAGCGGCCGTTGCTGGCCAGTCCCTGAGCGCTTGCCAGCAATGTCGCCGCGACGATGGAACAACGCAGGCAGGCTTTCATGGCTGCCCCCCTGCCCCGGACGGCGGATTCAGGCCATCGGCTTTGGGCGTAAGCAGTTCACGTCCGGTATTGCGCAGGTACATGCAGGTCTGGTTGTCGCCGTAAATGCCACCCAGCGGTTCCAGCGTGACGGCCTGCTCGTAGTCGGCCGGCTTCACCACCTGGACGACCTGCATCATGCCGCCGTCCTCGTGCTCCATGATGTGGCAGTGGTAGACGAACTTGCCGAGGATCACCGGGTCGGTGAAAGGAATCAGCACGGTCGTGGAACCGAGCGCGGGAATGAAGACGTTGTCGCGGTAGCCGATGAAGTCGATGTCCTTGCCGTTGATCTTCGTGACCTGGAAGTCCAGTTGGTGGATATGGAACTGGTGCAACTCCTGGCTCGGATTGACCAGTGTCCATTCCTCGACATCGCCAAGCTTCACCGTGGTGTCCACGCGTCGGGGATCGAACTGCCGTCCATTGATGAAGAACGCGTTCGGATCGTCGTCGTCATCCTGGAAGACGAAGCGACGACGCACCGCCGGCGCCTCCGTGCGCAGGTCGCGAACCTGCGGATAGGGACTGGTGATAGGCACGCTGGCGGCGGGCTCGCCGGAGGAAACCAGATGCCCCAGCACGCCACCGGCATACGTATCGCCCGCCGGCCCGGTATTCGCCGAGCCCAGGCGCAGCGCGTAGGTACCTGCGGCCGGCCCGGTGACAAGGATGCTCACGCGCGCCGACGGGCCAATCAGCATCTCGCCCACCATCACGCGCTTGGTCACGGTGTCCGCGTCCTGCGACAGTAGTTGCACCTCCATGCCCTCGATGCGCAGGCGGAAGTATTGGTTGGCCGCGATATTGAACAGGTGCCACAGTTGGGTCTCGCCCGGACGAATGTGGATCGTCGGCTGAAACTGGCCGTTGATCGTGCGGATAGACGGCGAACCGGTGACGATTTCGCTGGCGAGCGAACCGGTGAAGGTCTTCTGGAAATTGCGCAGCACCATTACGCGCTCGCGTACGTCCTTCAGCTCGGGGAACTGATCCTTGATGCCATCGACAAGGATCGGGCCTGCAAGGCCGCCCGCCACCTGGTGCTCGGAGCCATCGCGAAAATGGCTGTGGTACCAGTAAGGACCCGGCGAATGCCCGCCGGGCAGTTTCAGTACGTACTTCCCGACTTCGTGTGGCATCGTGGTGCGGAAGATGCTGTCGCCTTCGTCCAGCGGCGACACCTGCATGCCGTGGAAATGCAGGTTGGTCTGCTCGTCCATGCGGTTGTCCAGCGACAGGCGGATCGTTCCACCGGGACGCGCGCGGATCAGCGGCGCGTCGTAGTTACCATTGAAGACCATCGACGTATAAGGCGTGTTGCCCACCATGACCTTCGTGCGGACCGCGATCAGGTCCACCTGCGTCACGCCCTGCGCGTCGTACGTGAATTCCCTTGGGTTGGGCAGATCGTCCGTCGCCGACTGGGCGACGGCCGTCGCGCCATATCCCAGCAGGGCCAGCGCGAGCAACGCACGGCGAACGATTCGGTTCATGGCTTGACCCCTGGCGAGGCGATACCCGTGTGAATGACCGTCGTGATCAGTTCGGACAGACCGAGCCAGAGGATCTGCACGCCGATGCAGAAGATGACGAAGGCGAACAGGTTCATCACCACCTGCGTGCGCTCCGCGCCGAGCACGCGCTCGATCCGCTCGGCGAAACGCATGCAGAGGTAGATGCTCGCGCTGATCAGCAACAGGCCGATGGCTGCGGCCGCGAAGTGGACCAAGAGCGGCCCTTCACGCGGGGATCCGGTACCCAGTGCGATCGCCACCGCGATGGCGCCGGGCCCTACCGTGAGCGGCAAGGTCAGCGGGTAGAACGTGGGGTTATGGTGCTTGGCCGCCGCGGGCGGCATCGGCTCGCTGGTGGATTCGTCCCATGCGTCGTCCGGCGCGTTGAGCAATCGCCAGCCCGCCGTGGCGACCACGATGCCGCCGGCGACGCGCAATACCGGAATCGAGATACCGAAGAAACCGAGCACATACGCGCCGACAAGCAGGGATGCGAGCAGCAGCAGGAGACTGTTCCACGCCACCCGGCGGGCGATCTCCCTGCGCTCGTCCAGCGTGGCGTGCGGTACCACGCCCAACGCGATAAGCCCGGCGGCGGGCGGATTCACGATGGGAAACAGACTGGCCACGATCAGCAGCACGGTCTTGGTCAGTTCCTGCCACATGCGCTGCGCGCTCCCGTCGGCGCTCGTCGCGGGATCGTAACCTTGGGGTACGGGTGGCCCGCTACCGAAGAACTTCGTAAGACTTAAGTGATATGCCGCGCATGCCGTCTTTGGCGGGAGGATGCGTCTCCCATCCCGCGCAGGAGCGTCCCATGAACGTGAAAGCCCTCTTCGTCGGTACCGTGCTCGGCGCCACCCTGGCGGTCGGCTGTGTTTCCGTGGCACAGGAAGCGCCACGGGTCGACATCGGCGACCGGCATGGCAACCTGCGCGCGGCACAGGAGCACATCGTCCAGGCGTGGCGAATGGTGGACGAAGCGCAGATCGCCAACGACTCGCGTCTGGGTGGTCATGCGGGCCGGGCCAAGGAACTGCTCAGCCAGGCCAACGAGGAGTTGCGCCTGGCCGCGGATGTCGCGAACGAACGTCGATAACGATAAGACGTCCGGAACGATGCCGATCGAACGGCATCGTTCCGGTGACCTCACTCAGCGCTGGGTCCCGGTATTCCAGACCGGCGCGTTGTCGTGGTCGTAGATCACCAGGTTGCCATCGTTCTGCAGAAGCAGATGGGAATCGGGATGACCGTCGGTGTTCGTCGCCCACAACGGACGTCCGCTGACGTCGTAGAGCACGAAGTTTCCGGTCGGTAGCATCTGGCCCTGGATGAGCGGCCGGCCGTTCGTGCCGGAAGTCCAGAGTGGCGTGGTGCCCTGGTACAGCGCGAGGTTGCCATCGCCTTGCAAGGTCAACAAGAAACGGCCATCGCACGAACTGGACAGCGTCCCCACGTGCAGGGTCTCGCCCTGCGTCCAGCCCTGGACGCAATCGGTCGACGGAAGGTCGGCGGCAACGGGCGTGGCCTGGCTGAAGATGCCCAGGTCGAGGCCGTTGCCAAGGGCCTGGTACCCGGCATCGGTCGGATGGATGTCCACGATGTTCCCGTTCGCATCGCGCGGGCGCTGGTACTGCGGAAGCGGATAGTTCTGCTTGTCGGGATCACGCAGGATCTGGTCTTCATCGAATATCGCGTCACAGCCGCTCCCGGCCGAGCGCACGAACGCGTTGTAGCGCTGACGCGTCGCCTCGACGTCGCCTTCCGCGTACACGGGCGGGAACGTCGCGCAAACCAGCCGCACGTTGCGGTCGTGCCCTTGCGATACCAGCGAAGACAGCGCCGTGATCAGGTCATCGCCATTCCCGGCACCCAGGTCGTTGAACTCACCCACGATCGCCCAGCGAATGCCCGGTTGCGAAAGCACATCGCGATCGAAGCGGTGCACGGTGCCGTCGCCATATAACTCCTGGTCGACCAGCAAGTCGGTGCCGGACAGCCCCTGGTTGAGGACGCCCACCTTGAGTCCCTGCGTGGCGAGCCGTGCCGCCACCACGTTCGACCAGCGGCGATTCGCGTCGGGCGGCGATTCGAATCCGTCGGTGAACGACGCGCCGATGGCCGCGACGGCACCGATCGCATCCGTCGATTGCACGTCCACCCCGGTGAGGAAGAAATACTCCTCGAACCAGGTGGGATGGCTCATCACCGGTGCGGCCGTCTGGTCACCGCTACCGAACTGGTTGTCTTGCGAGGAGAACACATGGGCCGTCACGTCATTGACCGGCACGTTGCCGGCGAAGTACGTGCTGACGGCAAGGTATCCCTGTGCAGGCACCGCGATATGCACGGGATCGCTCATGACGGTGCCGCCGGCGGGAATCGTGATCGACGCGTTGCCGCCAAAGGTCGCTCCGACATCCGAGCCCTGGATGATGTTACCTGCGCCATCGGGAAAGCCGACGCGGACATTCGCGATCGTCAGCGGCGTCGTGCCGTACTGGTTGGAGAAATGAAGACGCGCGGCATCGCCGCCGATGCTGGTGAACAGGTACTGGCGAACCGTGATGCCGACGAAATCAGGCGCCAGCCCGGGATGGGCGGGACGACTCAGGTGGGCGGGCGCCGCGGTCCATGTACCGATCCACGGGCGCCCTTCGCTCTGCGCATACGCGCAGAAGGTGGTGGCAAGGGCGAGCGCGCCCAGTACCGTGCGGGTACGGCGGATGATTCTCATGATGGATGTCCATTCGGATGAAGGAGGCATGGATTTGTCCATGCCACCCGCGACGCAGATACACCCCAACGAGTGGTGGCACGGCGCCTGCGACGTGCGTCACGTTTTCACCTCGCCCTTGCGTGCCGGCGTTGACGCCAGGCGCCGGGGCTGATGCCGATGTAGCGCAGGAACGTCCGGTTGAAATGGCTCTGGTCCGAAAATCCGAGTTGCGCGGCCACGTCACCCAACCGTAGCCGGTGATCGGCCATCAACTCCTTGGCGCGTTCGATACGGCTGGCCATGAACCAGTCGTGCGGCGAGGTGCCGAGCGAGCGTTTGAACGCGCGGGTGAAAGCGCGGTACGAAAGCCCGCAGGCATCGGCCACGTCCATCATGCTGACCGGCACATCGAGGTGGTCGCGCATGAAGGCCACGGCGGCATTGCGCTTGTCGAGCGGGAAGCCGGCGGCGCGTGTTCGCGGATCGATACGGGAACCGCGGTATCGCGCATCCAGGCGGGCGCAGACGGCGAGGAGCATGTGGTGGATGAAGTCGCCCGTCGACGTCGAAGGGACGCGCGCGTCCTTGGTGGCGGAGGTGAGGCTCCGCGCCAGGTCGCAGAGGACAGGATCCCACGACACGATGTTGTCGCGCAGCGACGCGCACTCGCCCGCCTTGCCGCAGGCGTCGAAGATCGCGCGCCGGGGAAGGTAGAAGTTGACGCTGTCGAAGGCGCCCTCGAAAGACAGGCGTGGCGCGGTATGAAGATCGAGGATCACCGTGTTGTCGCGCTGCGACAGCGTTCGCCGGGGGGCGCCTTCGCGAAGGTGAATCGTCAGGTCGCGAGGCGGCTCGATATAGATCACCACCAGGTAGGCATCTTCCCTCGTCAGCGGTCGCGACAGGACGTGCCCATCGCGCAATGACCTCAGATGGGTGACCGCCATGGGAACACCTGAAGCGGTTCGCGTATGCGTCGTGTCTTCACAAATGGCGTGAAATGCGCCTGCCAGGCGGCCGCCATATGCACCTGCTCCCATCGCGCCCTCCCCGTCGTCGGACGTCAGTCATGCCAGAGGGGTGCAGCATGGCGATTGCCGATCCGCATGCCGCCACCCTTTCGGGTGGAAAACGGCCCGCGGCCTGCAACGAGATTCAAGACCGCGGCGCGGGAGGGGTGTGGAATCGCTCCTTCCTTCCCTGAGCACTTCCCATGAACGAACCGCGGGTCGAATCCCCTGAACGTTGTGTCATCGTCATCGACAACGAGTTGCCCGTGGGCAAAGCCGCGAATGCGGCGGCGGTGCTCGCCCTCACCGTCGGAGCGAGGCATCCCATGCTGGTGGGCCCGCCGCTGGTGGATGCCGATGGCGTCGCGCATCCCGGCCTCATTCCCATCGGCATCGCGGTGTTGGCCGGACCGGCGTCGCAGTTGAGCGACATCCGCGCACGGGCGCTGGAATCCGGATGCGACGTGGTCGATTTCCCGGTCCAGGGACAACGCACCAACAACTATTCGAGCTTCATGGACGACGTCAACCAGGTGAAGACCGACGACCTCGCCTACGTGGGCGTCGCCCTGGTGGGAGCGAAGAAGCCGATCTCGAAGATCGTGGCCAACCTGTCGTTGCTCAAGCCGTCCGCGGCTGCGTGATCGCCCGGCGGAACGTCGCGGGCGCGATACCGTACGCCGCCTTGAACGCGCGGGTCAGGTGCGCCTGGTCCGCGTAACCCGTGCCCACGGCGATCGCCGCGAGCGGCTCTCCACCGCGCAGCTGCCGTTGCGCCATGCGCAGGCGCGCCAGGCGCTGATAGGCATGCGGGGACATGCCGGTGCTTTTCTCGAACGCACGCAGGATGCGGAACGGAGGCAACCCGCATGCGTCGGCGATATCGCCGAGTGACACCTTGCTAGCAATCCGCTGATCGAGAAATTCACGGGCGCGCTTCACGGCCAGCGGTTCATCGCCTGCCCGGGACGGTTGGACGGGACGGCTCAGGTACCGTTCGGAAAGCAACCGGGCGAACCGCGCGTACCAGTCGTGCCGCTTCAGCATCGAGCCATCCTCTTGCGAGCAACGGTGGATACCGTAGAACACGCTGTTCAACTCGCGGTCGTGCAGCACGGGGCCAAGAAAGCGGCTGCGTCCCTTCGGTTCCACGCCCGCCAGGCCATCGAGTACGCCACGATCGACGTAAAGGGTTCGCTGCGTCCAACCTGCGTCGTCCACCGCCCATCCGGCATGGGGCTCATCCGCATCGATGGCGTAAAGGTCTCCCTGCCGCGCGACGAAGGTCTTCCCGCGCATGCGGATGCGGATAGCTCCCGATGTGATCAGCGCGAAACACGCCGTGTCGTGCACGTGCATGTCATAGGTGAAGTTGGAGAACCGTCCACGCAGGAGTTCCGCCGAGAGATCGGGTGCCGGCCAGAGTTCGACGTCGTTGCGGTAAGTCATGTCGATCGTCCTGTCGTGTTGTTCAACGCACCTTCGGCCCCGCTGGACGATAGATCCGTCGAGCCGGAATGGTGAGCCGAAGAAGGGTACCGCCGTTCTTGCGGGACGATAAAGTCATCCGGCCGCCGATGGATTCGATACGCTCGCGCATCCCGGGAATACCCCAGTGCCCCTCTCGTCCGCCATGGCGAAGCACGACCGGGGCGATACCGACACCATTGTCCATGACTTCCACGCGCAACCGCAGGCTACCGTAGCGAACGGACAGGTGAACCTCGGTCGCCTTCGCATGCAAGGCGACGTTCAGGAGCGCCTCCCTCAACACCGCGACCAGTTCGCGACCAGGGCCGATCTTCAACGAACGACACGTTCCGCGCACGTCCTGCGTGAATGCGATGCCGCCCGCCGCGGCGATGCGGTCCGGGTGTTCGAGCAGTTCGCGCAACGGACACGCGTCTGGCGTGTCACCGAGGCGCAAGGCGTTCACCCGGTCGCGACCTTCGATCGCGGCGATCCGGGCAAGCTCCACCGCGCGTGTCAAAGAGCGCCTGGTTTCCTCGGCCATGGGGCGATGGGTCACCGCCTGGGCGGCCAGCAAGAGACCCTGGACACTTTGCAGCAGCGTGTCGTGCAGTTCGCGCGCGATGCGCTCACGCTCATGGTGGCGTGCGCGCGACGCCGCCGTCAGCTGGGCAACGCGCATGCGATAGGCGGCGACGAGAACCACGCCCGCAAGCACGGCCACGAGCAGCTTGAACCAGAGTGTCTGATAGATCGCGGGCTGGATCTCGAATGAGAGTTCCGCGTCCTTTTCCGAGGTGCGTCCGTCTTCGTTGGTCACCTGCACGTGCAATCGGTAGGAGCCCGGACCGAGGTTCGTGAAAAACGCTTCCCGCCGATTGCCGGCGTCCTGCCAGGGGCCATCATCGCCATCGAGTCGGTAGCGAAACATCGTCTGGCCCGGCGTCGATAGCGCGGGTGAGGTGAAACTTACCTGCACGTTACGCGTGTGCGGCGGCAGCTCGAGGTGTCCATCAGCCGCGTAAGATCGCCCGTCGGCAACGAGACCGGTCACCTCCACGCTCGGGGTATCCGCCTGCCGGGGCCGTGTATCCGGATCCACCCAGGCAAGACCCTTGTTGGTGGATATCCACAAGCGCCCATCCCCGCCCTCGACGATGCTCGGCACCGGACGCACTTTTTCCGCCATGCCGACCAGGCCATCGTCCTGGCCGAAAACATCGGCCTTCACCGCATAGCTGGCGTCCTGCCGGGCGCGGGCCATCTCGGCGGCGCTGACGCGGACGACGCCCGCATCCGATTGCAACCAGGCCTCTCCGCTGGCGCGCAGCACGATGCCCGAGATGCCGTCGAAAACGTGCTCGGTGGCACTCGCGACAGGGACGAAACGTTCGCCGTTCAACATCGCCAGTCCGTGTTCGCCGCCGGCGAGGACACGATCGCCGCGAACGGCCAGACCCGTCGCCGCACCGACGGAAAGCCCCTCCGCCGGCCCGAAGACACGTGTGCGATGCGCGGCATCCTCGACAGCGATGCGACCGTCCTGGAACGCGATCCACAGCCGGCCGCGCTCGTCGCCCAACAGGCGCACGAGACGCTGCGGGGACATACCGGCGACGAGGTCGACCTTGCTCCACACACCGTCCTTCTGGCGATACAGGCCATAACTGTTCACGGCGACCCACAACGCTCCCTCGCTGTCGGAGGCGATCGCCTGCACCCTCGTACCGGCGCCATCCGCATCCGGCGGCAGGTCCACGTGGCTGGCGTGACCCGCCTCGAAGCGCCAGAGGCCGCCTTTGCCGCCCATCCAGACGGTGCCCGAGCGATCGATCGCCGTGCACGAGATGAGTTCGGCGGGTTCGTCGAGTTTGTGTACCGCGTGGTCGATCCGATAGACGCCCCAAAGACTCCCGACCCACACCGCGCCTGCGCGATCGACGGCGACGGACGGATTCAGCACAGGCTCGCCGAAGTCGACCGGCGTGAGCCGGCTCTGGCGAAACTGATCGACGCCGAGTGCCGTGGCGACCCACACGTTGGACCGGCGGTCCTCGAAGAATACCGAGACCATCGGATCGGTCAGCCCTTGCGCCGATCCGAAGCGCTCGATGGCGAGATCGCCGTCGGTGCCGGTATCACGCCGCCGCGGCCGATACCTGACGATCCCCGACCGTTCGCCCGCCCAGAGTGCGCCCGCCGAATCGACGAACGGCGACATCGACAGGTAGGGCACCTGCTTCGCGGTATCGGCGGGGAGATGGCGCAACTCGGTCAGCGCCTGCGCCATGTCGACCGCCACGAATCGCGACGCATCCGGACGCAGGACATACACGTGCCCCTTCGACGTCACCCACAGGCTGCCGTCCGCCGACGTGGACATGTCCTCGAGCGATCCATCGCCATACCCCAGATCCGCTGCCGGCGACCATGTGCCGCCGACGAACCGGGCGAGGCCACCCGTCGTCGCGACCCAGAGCACGCCGTCCGGCGTTCTTGCGAACGCGAATGCGGTGCCGGGCGGAATCCCGTCGGCATAGGTCGT
>DATNJP010000132.1:0-9421 GCA_035603855.1 Luteibacter sp.
CCGGAGGCGTGGCCCCGAGGGTGACCCCCGCCGGCTCTTAACGCCTCGCCACAAACGCACGAAGGCAAATGCGAGGCCGAAGGCGAGCCAGCCTCAAATCAACGCAAAGGCGAACCCGTCAGCCGTTACTCCAGCCACCACCCAATGCGCGAATCAACTGCACGCTCGCGCGAAGCTGCCGCGTCTCGAGGTCGATCAGTGCGCGGCGTGCCACGAGTTCGTCGGTCTGCGCCTGGACGACATCGAGGTAGCCGACCGCGCCTTCGCGATAGCGGTTCAACGACAGGTCCACCGAACGCTGCGCCGCGTCGGCCGCGGCACGCTGGTCGGTCAGGGCCGAACCGAGGTCACGCAACAGGGTGAGGTTGTCTTCCACCTGGGCGAACGCATTCAGCACCACGCCGCGGTACTGCGCGCCAGCCTCGTCCGTCGCCGCCTTCGCCGCTTCCACGCCCGCCTTGCGACGGCCGCCGTCGAACACGTTCAGCAGCAACGTCGGACCGATCGACCAGAAGCGGTTCGGTGCCGTCGCGATGTTGCCCCATGCGCTGCTCTGCCAGCCGCCTTGCGCGTCGAGGGTGAGTTGCGGGAAGAACGCCGAACGCGCGATGCCGATGCGGGCATTCGATGCCGCGGTACGCCGCTCCGCCGCCGCGATATCCGGGCGGCGCTGGAGGATCAGCGAGGGCACTTCGAGCGGGACGGTCGGGACCTGCACGCGCGCGTCGTTGGTCGCCAGTGTGAAGGTCGACGCCGAATCGCCGACGAGAACCGCGATGGCGTGCTGCACGAGCGCACGCTGCGCCTGCGCCTGGGTGAGTTGCGATTTCGCATTCGACAGCTGCGTTTGCGCGCGGGCCACGTCGAGACCTGATGCGATGCCGCCGTCATGTCGCGACTGGGTCAGTTCGAGTGCGCGCGTGAACGCGGCGATGCTCTCGTTGAGGACCTTGATGTCGCGGTCGAAGCCGTTGAGCTGGAGGTAGCTGTCGGCGAGCTGCGCCTGAAGGCTCAACTGCACGGATGCCAGGTCGGCGGCCGACGCGGCTTCCTCCGCGGTGCCCGCGGCGACGGAGTCGCGTACACGGCCCCAGAGATCCACTTCGTAATCGAGCTGCGCGCCGATAGTGTACGAGTCGTACATCGCCGGGGAGGTGGCGCCGCGTAGCGGACGCGTGTCGGACTCGCGATTGCGCGTGCCGTTGCCGTTCAGGCCGATCTGCGGATACAGACCCGCGCGCACCTGCTTGGTGAAGGCTTCCGACTGCTCGTAGTGCGCGAGTGCGGCCGCGAGCGTGGCGTTGTTCGCGACCAGCTTCGTCTGCAGGTCGTCGAGACGCGTATCACCGTAGAGCTTCCACCAGCCATTCCGGTCGAGGTGATCGGCCGGCTTCGCTTCGGTCCACGGCGTCGTCGCATTCGCGTACTGGTCGGCCACGGGGACCTCGGGCGCCTTGTACGTCGGCGCGAGGGAACACGCCGACAGTCCCAGCGAAACCAGCGCGAAGACGACGACCCGGCTGAATTCAGGCCTTGGCATGGTCGCCTTCCGCCTTCTTCGGCGCGCTGATGCGCACGGTGTCGCCATCGGCGAGGCCATCGGGCGGGCTTTCGATCAGGCGGTCGCCCGCGGCGAGGCCCGAACCGAGCTGCACCGTGCGACCCAGGTCACGGGCGATGGTGACGTCCTTGAACTTCACCTTGTTCTGCTGATCGACGACGGCCACGCGCAGGCCCTTGTCGTCATACACCAGTGCGCTGGCCGGCACGCGAAGCAGCGCGGCATTGGCCGGCAGGTCGAAGGTGACACTGGCATACGCGCCAGGCAGCAACTTGCCGTCCGCGTTGTCGACCGACACCTGCACGAGCGTGGTACCCGAGGCCGCGTTGATCGCCGCGGACGACGATTCGACGTTGCCGGTGAAGGTCTGTCCCGGATACTCCGGCACAGTGAGCTTCACGGTGGCGCCCTGCTTGATCGACGGCGCGTAGTTCTGCGGCACGTTTACGTACATTCGCAGCTTGCGCACGTCGGACACCACGAACAGTTCCTGTCCGCCACCACCGGCGTTGATGAGCGCGCCGACGTCGGTTTCGCGAGCGGTGACGACGCCGTCGAACGGCGCGACCAGCTTGGCGAAGCCCTTCAGTGCCTGGATGCGTTCGAGGTTGGCCTGCGCCGCCTGGGCAAGCGCGTGCTTGGCATCGAAGTCACCCTTCTTCTCGTCCACTTCCTGCTTCGATACCGAGTCGGAATCGCGCATCGCCTGCCAGCGCTTGGCGGTGATCTCCGCGAGCGCCTCGTTCGCACGGGCGCTGGCGAGATCCGCCTTGGCCTGGAGCAACTGCTGGTCGAGATCGGGGGTTTCAATCTCGGCGAGGAGTTCGCCCGCTTTCACCTTCTGGCCGATGTCGGCCTTCCAGTACTTCAGGTAACCGCTGGTGCGCGCGAAGATCGGCGCGCGTGCGTAGGCCTGGAGCCGGCCTGGCAGGTTGAGATCGCCACCGCCCTGGCCGCCTTCGGGCGAGACGATGCTGACCGTCGGCACCGCCTGGTCGTCCGTCCACTCGCGCAACTTGTGCGAGTCGTTGGCGCGTGTCGCCACGCCGGCCACGACGACCGCGATGACGACGATCGCCGCGATGATGCCCGCCAGGCGAAGCCGGCGCGGCGGAGGGGTATGCAACGTATCAGGCGACATGGACGGGCTCTCCGGAGGTGTTCGCCGGTGTGGGGGACGGGTGACCACGACGTGCGTGGATCATGCTGAAGACCACAGGGACAAAGAAAAGGGTGGCGGTCGTGGCGAAGATGAGGCCGCCGATCACGGCGCGGCCGAGCGGTGCGTTCTGCTCGCCGCCTTCGCCGAGGCCGAGGGCCATCGGCGCCATGCCGATGATCATCGCCAACGCGGTCATCAGCACGGGGCGGAAGCGAACGAAGCCGCCTTCGAGCGCCGCGGCCGTCGCGTCACCGAGTTCCGCAAGGCGTTCGCGACAGAAGCTGACGACCAGGATCGAGTTAGCCGTCGCCACGCCCATGCACATGATCGCGCCGGTCAATGCGGGCACCGACAAGGTGGTGTGTGTCGCGAACAGCATCCAGATGATGCCGGCGATCGCCGCGGGCAACGCCGTGACGATGACGAACGGATCGCTCCATGACTGGAAGTTCACGACGATCAGCAGGTAGATGAGGACGATGGCGCCGAGCAGGCCCAGGATCAGGCCGGAGAAGGCGTTGTTCATCGTCTGCACCTGGCCGAGCAGCGCGGTGGACGACGCCTTCGGCAGGAACTTCTTGTTCGCCTCGAGGATCTTCTGGATATCGCCCGCGACCGCACCGAGATCGCGATCCTGCGTGGTGGCGTAGATCTCCACCATCGACTGGATGTTGTACTGGCTCACCACGGCGTTGGTGGCTGTCCGCGAGATGTTGGCGATGCCTCCGAGGATCTGCGCGCCGGCGGTGCCCGTGCTGGGAGTGATCGGTACGTTCTCCAGATCCGGCAGGCTGTCGATGCTGTACTGCGGCGTCTGCATCACGATGGGGTACGACACGCCGTTCTGCGGGTTGAGCCAGAAGGTCGGTGCGATCTGGCTGGAACCCGCCAGGTTCACGCCGAGGCTGTTGGTCACGTCGCGTTCGGTGATGCCCACCTGCTGCGCACGGCTGCGGTCCACGTCGACGTTGAGGCCCGGGCTGGACTGCGACTGCTGGATGCGCGCATCGACCACGCCGGGAACTCGGCGGATCTCACGCAGCAGGCGATCGGCGTAACTGAAGTTCGCGGCGAGGTTCGGTCCGCGGATCTGAAGATCGATCGGTGCGGGCGAGCCGAAGTTCAGGATCTGGCTGATGATGTCCGCCGGAGGGAACGAGAACGTGGTGCCAGGGAACTGACGCGGCAACGTTTCGCGCAGCTTGCGCACGTACTCCGCGGTGGGTGCGTGGCCCTCGTTGAGCGCGATCTGGATGTCGCCATCCTGCGAGCCGATGGTGCCGGTGTTGTTGTAGGTATTGTTGATACCGGAGGACGACAGGCCCATGTTGTCCACCACCGTGCCGAGCTCTTCCTTCGGGATGACGCGACGCACGGTATCCGTCACTTCCGCGAAGATGCGCGCCGTTTCTTCCACGCGCGTACCGACCGGGGCGCGCACGTGCATCAGAATCTGGCCGGAGTCCACCGAGGGGAAGAAGTTTCTGCCGAGCATGGGCACGAGCGCGAACGAGAGCACGACGAACGCCATGAAGCCGATCGTGAACGCCTTCCGATGATCGAGGGCGACAGCGAGCAGGCCGTGGTAGTGCTCGCGCACTTTCTCGAACCGCGCCTCGAATCCACGCTGGAAACGGACCAGCGGATTGCGCGACGGCTTCTTGCCTTCGCCGTGAGGATCGTCGTGCGAATGCGGGTGCAGAAGATACTTCGCCATCGTCGGCACGAGCGTGCGCGAGAGGATGAAGGAGGCGATCATCGCGAACATCACCGCTTCGGCCATCGGCACGAAGAGGAAGCGCGCGACGCCTTCGAGGAAGAACATCGGCACGAACACGATACAGATGCACAGCAGCGAGACGAACGCGGGCGTGACGATCTGCGCCGCACCGTCGAGGATGGCCGTTTCGACGTCCTTGCCGTGCTCGAGATGCCAGTTGATGTTCTCGATCGTCACCGTCGCATCGTCGACGAGGATGCCCACCGCGAGCGCCAGGCCGCCGAGGGTCATGATGTTCATCGTCTCGCCCATCGCCGACAACGCGGCGATGGAGCCAAGGATCGCCAGCGGGATAGACGTAGCGATGATGACCGTGGAACGCCAGCTGCCGAGGAACAACAGGATCATCAGGCTGGTGAGCGCCGCGGCGATGATGCCTTCGCGCGCCACGCCTTCGATCGCCGCGCTGACGAACAGCGACTGGTCGCCGATCGGCGCGATCTTCAGGCTGGACGGCAAGCCTTCCTTCATTGCCGCGACGCGTTCCTTGATGCCGGCGATGATCGCCAGCGTCGAGGCGGAACCGTTCTTGAGCACCGTCATCAGCACCGATCGGTCGCCGTTGACGTGCACGATGTTCGTCTGCGGCGGCGCGCCATCGCGAACATGCGCGATGTCGCGGATGAACACGGTGGCCCCGTTCACCGTCTTGACCGGCAGGTTGCCGAGCTCCTCGACCACGGACGGCGAGTTGTTGAGCTGGACGTTGTACTCGTACTGGCCGATCTTCTGGGTACCGACGGGCGTGATCAGGTTCTGCGCGGCGAGCGCATTGGCCACGTCCTGCGCGGACAGGCCGCGTGCCTGCAACGCGGGCGGATCGATGTCGATCTGCACCTGGCGGACCTTGCCACCGAAGGGGAACGGGATCGCCGCGCCCGCGACCGACGTCAGCTGAGGACGGATGATGTTGAGGCCCAGATCGCCCAGGTTCTGCTCGGTCAGGCCTTCACCCGACAGCGCCAGCTGGATGATCGGCACCGTCGACGCGTTGTAGTTGAGGATCAGTGGCGGCGTGGTACCTGCCGGCAACTGACGCAACAGCGTCTGCGCCACCGCGGTCACCTGCGCATTCGCGGTGCGGATATCGACCGTGGGCTGGAAGAAGATCTTGATGATGCCGAAGCCCTGGATCGAGTTGGCTTCGATGTGCTCGACGTCGTTCACCGTGGTGGTGAGCACGCGCTCGAACGGCGACGAGACGCGGCCGACCATCTGGTCGGGCGGCAGGCCGTTGTACTGCCAGACCACCGCGATCACGGGGATCTTGATGTCGGGGAAGATGTCCGTCGGCGTGCGCAGCGCGGCAAGCGGACCCACGATGAGGATCAACAGGGCGAGGACGACGAAGGTATACGGCCGCGTTAATGCGATCCGGACAATGCCAATCATGGGGGACGGATTCCGAGCGCGATGGTGCGTCGCCGCGAATTTTGCGCCCGAAGGAATCTGCCGCGTAGTTAATATTTCTTTAGACGGTCAGACGGCCGGGCAGTTGACCGAAAACACCGCGCCCTTCTCGTCCCCACCGACGGACAGGGAGTACCCATGCAGCCGGACGATGGCGCTGACGATCGCCAGGCCCAGTCCACAGCCGGGTTTAGTGCGGGTCTCATCGCCTCGATAGAACCGGCGGAACACGGCTTCGCGCTCGTCCGGAGGGATGCCCGGGCCGGTATCCGCGATCTCCACGCGCGCATCGCCAGTGGCATCAGTCATGGCCACCAGACGCACCTCCCCGCCGTTGGGGGTGAACTTGATCGCGTTGCCGACGAGATTGGCGAAGGCCTCGAACATCAACTGGGGATCGCCACGCAGGGGTGGCAGCTTGCCGATCTCCAGCTCGAAGCGTTGGCCGCGGTCTTCGGCCAGCGGCGCATAGAACTCATGGACGTTGCGCAGGACGGCACCCATGTCCATCGTCTCGAAGCATGCACTGCGCTGACGATCTTCGAGTTCGGACACGCGCAGCAGTGCGCGGAAACGTCCCAGCACGGTATCGATTTCGCTGACACAGGCATCCAGCTGCTCGCCTTCGGGCTTGCCTTCGAACTGCTGCTGCAAGCGGTAGAGGCGCGTGCGCATGCGGGTAAGTGGCGTGCGCAGATCGTGGGCGATGTTATCCGTGACGCCCTTGACCTCGCCAAGCAGGCGTTCGATTTCACCCAGCGTCGTGTTGACCGTGGCGGCCAGAAGATCGACCTCGTCGCCGCCGCGGGAGACCGGCAGGCGCACGCTCAGGTCGCCATCGCGGATGGGCTCCATCGCCTGCTGGATCGAGCGAATGCGTCGCGCGGGACCGCGGGCGATCAGGACGCCACCCAGCAGGCCGGGAATCAGCGTGAGCGAAAGGCCCCATAGCACGCCGCGACGAATGATCGCGCCGATGCCATCGATCGTCGCGCTTTCCTTGGCGACCACGAGGCGGTCGCCGTTCGGCAGTTCACGGGTGATGCCGCGGGCGCGTGCCGTGGCCTTGCGGGTGGGGCTGGCCAGGCTCGCGCTTAGCGATCGGACGACGCCGTCCTCGGTGAGCTCCTGCGGCACGACGGCGATATTGCCGGCGAGGCGTTTGCCCTGCGCATCGAACAGGCCGACCCACATGAAACCCTGTACATCGATCTCGCTGGCCGCCTCGACCGTGGTGCGCAAGCGACGCGGATCGGTGCCTTCCAGGTAGTGGATACGTGCGGCGAGCATCTGGTCGACGACGTTGGATAGGTAACGCGATGCCTCCCACTGCACGACGCCAAGCAGCACGACGCACCAGATCGCGAAGAGCGCGCCGTAGATGAGGATCAGGCGCGAGGTGGCGGAACGCCAGGCGTCAGTCAGCGGGCGCAAGGAGATACCCCGAGCCGCGCACGGTACGGATGAGCGGCGATTGGCCGGCGCCATCGATCTTCCGGCGAAGGCGGCCGATATGGACATCGATCACGTTGGTACCCGGATCGAAATGGAAGCCCCACACATGTTCGAAGATCATCTGCCGGGTGACGACCTGGCCCGCGTTGCGCATCAGGAATTCCAGCAGGCGGAACTCGGTGGGCAGCAACGTGAGCGCCTCGCCATTGCGCTGCGCGTTATGACGCACGAGATCCAGTTCGAGGTCGGCGACACGCAGGCGGGTGTCGTTGGCACTCGGCCGGCGGCGGCGCAGCAGCACTTCGGCGCGCGCCGCGAGTTCATCGGGCGCGAAGGGCTTGGTCAGGTAATCGTCGCCACCCGCGCGCAGGCCGCGCACGCGATCGTCGACGTCCGAAAGCGCGCTGATCATGAGGACGGGGGTGTCGACCGCGCGCTGGCGCAGCTCGGAAATCACGTCGATGCCGTCCATGCCGGGCAGCATGCGGTCGAGGGTGATGATGTCGTAGCCATCGGCGAGAGCGCGGTCCAGGCCTTCACGGCCGTTGTCCACCCAATCGGCCGTAAGGCCATGCGCCGCCAGTTCCGCGACGATGTCGCGGGCGGTGACTTCATCATCTTCGATGACCAGGGCCCTGGGCATCCGGCTTCACTCCAGCAGTGTGACAACGGAAAACGGCCCCGCGTGGGGCCGTTCCGGATCTTACGCCGGTTCCGTCGATCAGGCCGCGATGGCGACCCGCATCTTCTTCATGGCGTTGGCTTCGATCTGGCGGATGCGCTCGGCGGAGACGCCGTACTCATCAGCCAGGTCCTGCAACGTGGCCTTGTTGTCCTCGGCCAGCCAGCGGCGCTGGATGATGTCGCGCGAGCGATCGTCCAGGTTGCCGAGCGCCGTGGACAGCGCGCCCATCTGGTTGTTGCTGGCGTCTTCCTCGGCCAGGTTGTCGTACGGGTCGGCACCTTCGTCGACGAGGAACGCGGCCGGTGCCGGCTTCTCGTCGTCATCGGCGTCGGCGGGGGCCTCGAAGCCCACGTCACGGCCCGACAGACGCGATTCCATCTCGCGAACGGTGGCTTCCGGCACGCCCAGGTCCTGCGCGACCACGCGCACTTCCTCGGCGTTCATCCAACCCAGGCGCTTCTTGCTCTTGCGCAGGTTGAAGAACAGCTTGCGCTGCGCCTTGGTGGTGGCGACCTTCACGATGCGCCAGTTGCGCAGGATGAATTCGTGCATTTCGGCGCGGATCCAGTGCACCGCGAAGCTGACCAGGCGAACGCCCTGGTCCGGGTCGAAGCGCTTCACCGCCTTCATCAGGCCGATGTTGCCTTCCTGGATGAGATCCGAAAGCTGCAGGCCGTAACCGTTGTACCCGCGGGCCACATGGACCACGAAACGCAGGTGGGACATCACGAGCTGCTTGGCGGCGTCGAGATCGGCGTCGTCACGGAAGCGGCGCGCCAGCGACTGCTCCTCGTCAAGGCTGAGCACCGGGATGCGATGGACCGCCGAGATGTAGGAATCCAGACTGCCAACGACGCTCGGTAGCCCGTAGTTACGGGTGGCGAGGGCTTGGGACATGTGTGGAACCTCCTGAAAGTCTGTATGCAGATTAGCAGTCCCGCAGTGAGAGTGCTAAGTCAGCCCGAAGTTCAAATCGGTTAACTGTACGCAATAGTACAGAAATGCCCGAGGCGTGTCCAGAGGGCACCCAGGGGCATTCAGGAGGCAGAAGGCTACCCAGGCCGAGGCGGGTCCCGAAGAGCGGAACGCCACACAGCCTATGTAGTTGTTGCTACTGGGATAATTGGGACAACAGGCGGATTTATAAAGGGGCCTCGTGCCTGGCCTGCCACCCCTCGCTCCGGACGCCAGGTCCGCTCGCGGCGGGAGTGACCAGTCGATGGGCGGCTCGCCACGCGATTCGAGGTACGCGTTCGCCTGGGCGAAATGGCCACAGCCCATGAAGCCGCGATGCGCCGATAGCGGCGAGGGATGCACGCTACGGAGGACCTTGTGCCGTTTGCTGTCGATCAGCTGCCCCTTCTTCTG
>DATNJP010000133.1:0-9167 GCA_035603855.1 Luteibacter sp.
TCCTGGCAGGCCCTGCTTTCCACCTTCGTCGGCCTTGCCGTCATCACCCTCATCGGCGTAGGTATCCGGCTGCTGGCGATGCAGACGGTCCAGCAGCGGCGAGAGCGTGAGAACAGGCAGATCAACGAGCGCCTGCGCACCTTGATCGCCGCGTACAAGACCCTCGGTGGCTCGTTCACCGGCAACCTCGCCGTCGATCCGACCCATCTTCGGGACCTGCTCCACCGTGGGGACGCCGACGATGCGGAAGCAATGACAGGGGAAGAGGCCAGGTCACGGGGGGAACGTGCCCGCCGCGTACGCGATGCGGTCGAGGCCGCGCTTTCGGACATCATCCTTCTCGGCACGGAACATCAGGTGGAACTGGCGGCCAGGGCGGCGACGGAACTGGCCGCAGGACGTCCCACGCATACCGACGAACTCGTGATCTCGCTGCGCGACTTCATTCGCAAGGTGCTCGACCTCGAACCGGTGCCGTCCCGCCTGGCGATTCCCAAACAGGGGCCGGCACGCGTGCTCGCCGCGAAAGGAAAGGGCGATGGTGGCGGCAAGGGTGGCGAAGGCGGTGGTGGCGGAGGGAAAGGCGGTGGCGGTGGTGGCATGGGCGGTGGCGCCGCGGGGGCCGGACTGGGACTGGGTGGCGGTCTCGCCCTGAACGACGATCACGGTCACCACACCTGACGCGCGGGACACACGGCGAAAGGATTTCGGACATCGCCCGGTCAACCTTGGAGAACCCTCTCCAAGGATCCACCGATGAGCAGCTCTACCCCAGGCCCTACCGTGGGCGGCCTACTGTTCGACCGCTCACCCGCGGTCGCCCGCTGGGCACCGATCGCCCTACGCCTGGTCATCGGTGGCGGATTCATGCAGCACGGTTTCGCCAAGCTCCTCAGGGGACCTGAGATGTTCGCAGGCATCCTCGCGGCGATCGGCGTACCTGCCCCCGACCTCATGGCATGGCTCACGGTACTGATCGAGATCGTCGGCGGCCTGGCCGTCGTCGTGGGCGCCTTCGTGACACTGGCCAGCATTCCGATGGCCGTCGTGCTGCTGGTGGCGATCTTCACCGTGCACCTGCCGTACGGCTTCAGTTCGATCAAGCTGATGTCGGTCGAAGCAGGCGTCGCGCATTTTGGGCAACCCGGATACGAATGCGACCTGCTCTATCTCGCGGGTCTCGTAGCGTTGGTGTTTTCCGGCGCTGGTCCGTGGAGCGTGGACAACGGCATCGCGCGCCGCAGGAAGCGCGCGATGCCGTCAGGATAGATAACGTTCTCAGCCCTGGATTCTGGCCAGCAGATCCGCCGTCGTCGTCGTCTCGGCCAGGCGCGGGAAGATCTTCGTGATGCTGTTCTCGTGTACGCCGATGTCGAAGTCGGTCATCGCGTCGGTGACCATCACCACGTGATAACCATGCTCGCTGGCGAAGCGCGCCGTGGATTCGACACCGATGCTGGTGGCGATGCCGACGATGACGACCTGTTCCACGCCCTTGCCGCGCAGCCATGCGTCGAGGTCGGTGGTGAGGAAGGCACCCCAGCGCTTCTTGGTGACCACATGGTCGCTCGGCGCCTGTTCCAGCTCGGGAACGAAGGCGGCGAACTCGGGATCATCGGGCAGCGCGCGGTGGCCGGCGTCCGTGCGGCCCGGTGCACCGGCATCCACGTTCACCAGCACCACGGGATGATTCTTCGCGCGGAACGCACGCAGGAGCGAAGCGGAGCGCGCCACGATATCCGCGGACGGATGGATGGTAGGCATGCCGACGATGCCCTTCTGGAGGTCGACGACGATCAAGGCAGCGTTGCTATCGAGTTGGCTTAACGGCATGGGAGGAGCCTCAGGAACGTGGGGAAGATGAAATGGCACGCGGTAACGTGCGATCGAAGATGGTCGCGAGGAACAGGAGGCCGCTGGCGCCGCCCATCACTATTGCCAGCGTGTGAAGTCCGTGATCGGTGGCGTGATGGCCATAGGCGATGCCCAGCAGACTCGTCGCCGCGATGGCGCCTATGTAAGTGGCGGTACGCTGCAATCCGGAAGCTGTGCCGACCTGACCCGGCGGCGCCTGCACGTACACCGCAGCCTGCGTGCACGTGGACATCAGTCCCTGGGTCACACCGAAGAAGGTGACTGCGGCGGCCATGAGCCAAAGCGGCGATGACGAATCGAGCATCCACAAGCCCATGCATCCGGCGATCGAGGCAGCGAAAGCGACAAGGAACGGCGCACGCAGCCCGCGCGTGCGGGCCCCTGCAAGCGAAGCGACGCCGGCGACGATCGACATCGGTAAGGTCGCCAGTCCTGCGGCCGCCGCCGAATAACCACCCGCCGATTCGACCCACTGGGCGAAGCCATAGAAGATGCAGTACACCACGGCGAAGCTCGCCGCCGTGCGCATGTAGGTCACCGTGAGCGGTACATGCCGCGCCAGCATGCGCAGGTCGATGAAGGGCTCGCTACGACGCAACGAGTGCCAGGTGAGAACCCCTCCTAAAAGCAGCGCGAACGGGACGGCCGCCCAGCGGGGATGCTCCAGGTCCATCAGGAACACCATTGCGGCCAGCAGCATGCCTCCGAAAAGCAGGACGCCACCAAGATCGAGTTCCTTCCACCACGCGCCCGTGCGCTCACGGGGGATATCCGACGGCACGCCGGCGAGCACGGCGACGAGCGTGAACAACGCGAGCGGGATGTTCACGGTGAAAATGGCGTGCCAGCCGAAAGCACCCGTGAGTACGCCACCCAGCACCGGACCCACCGCCATCGTCGCGATGCCCGTGAGCGACAGGACACCCATGGCGATGCGCGGCGGCGCGCTACCGCTGCGATCGGCACGTTCGCGGAACAGGCGCATAGCTGAGGGATAGGCGCCCGACGTGCCGATGCCCAGAAGCACGCGCACGGCCACCAGCCAGCCCAATGACGGTGCCCATCGTCCGGCGACACCAGCCAGCATCACGAGAACGAGGGAGACCAGATAGACCCGACGCGCACCAAAGCGATCGGCCAGTCGGCCCATCGTAGGTTGCGCGACGGCGCTCGTGAGGTACAGGCCCGCAATAAGCCATCCCGTCTGCGCCACGCTGGCGTGGAAATCGTTCGCGATGGGCACCAGCGCGGTGGCGATCATCGTCGAGTTCACCGGGTTGAGCGCGGAACCCAGTGCCAGCGGCATGACGAAACGCCAGCCAAATGCGTTATCCGCGGAAAGACCTGCCGACTCGACTTCCGAGACGTGCTTCACGACGGGTCTCGTGTACTCATTTCGGCGAGCCGGCGAATGACCTGCGCGGCCGCGAGCAGGTCTTTCTGTTCAGTCGCGGTCAGCCGGGTCACGGCGCTCGCGAGCCAGCTGTGTTTGGCCTCGCGTGTACGCTGACGTGCTTCGGTGCCTTTTGGCGTCAACGCGAAAAGGTACTGTCGGCCATCCGTCGGATGCGGCGTCCGCTCGACGAGACCTTCCTCTTCCAGCACCGCCAGCGTGACGCCCATGGATTGCGGCTTCACGGACTCGGCGCGGGCAAGGTCGGCGATCGACATCGCACCGGACTCAAGCCGCGCCATGGCGACGCTTTGCGACCAGGTGAGTTCCAGGTTGTTCGACTCCGCCCGCAAGCGGCGCAGCAGCTGCCCGCACGCTTCAAGCAGGTCCGCAGCAGCCAGATCACCGGTGGACGACGGAGCGTTTCGTTTTGCCATGCGTACAGGCTAGACCCATGGAAGGAAAACTTGCAAGTTAAACTTGCAAGTTTTCCTTCGAAAGTTCCTGCGAGTGTCGACGACTCGCGCTTGTTCGTTTCGTTCGCCGGGGCGATCCTAGGCGGCCATTCATCCGGAGCACGCCATGCCCTCGCTCGGTGCCGTCACCTTCCTCGTCCACGACTACGACGAAGCCATCGCCTTCTTCGTCGATGCCCTTGGGTTCGACCTGACCGAGGACACGGAGCAAGCCGATGGAAAGCGCTGGGTCACCGTGGCGCCGAGGGGATCGAATGGAACGCGCCTGCTGCTGGGGCGCGCCGTGACCGACGAGCAGCGCGCACAGGTCGGCAAACAAGGCGGTGGCCGTGTGTTCCTGTTCCTGCAAACGGATGACTTCGTCGCCGACCACGCGCGCATGCTCGCTCATGGCGTCCGCTTCCGCGAAGAACCGCGCTACGAACCTTATGGCACGGTCGTGGTCTTCGAAGATCTCTACGGTAACGGCTGGGACCTGATCCAGCCGGCCTGACACAGGAAATAACGATGAACGAGGCAACGATCCGGATCGCCATACTGGATGACTACCAGCGGGTGGCGATGCGCAGCGCGGACTGGTCGCCGCTTGAGGGCCGTGCCGACATCACGGTGTTCCATGAGCACGAGGCGAACCACGATGCCCTGGTACGCCAGCTGGCCCCGTTCGAGGCTATCTGCGTCATGCGCGAACGCACGCCTTTCACGGCGGAGTTGATCGCCGCCCTGCCCCGTTTGCGCCTGATCGCGTCGACAGGCCGGGGCAACGCATCCATCGATGTCGATGCGGCGGCGGCCAGGGGAGTGGAAGTCGTGCACACCAACTACTCGTCCACGCCCACCATCGAATTCGTCTGGGCAGCCATCCTCGGCCTCGCTCGCGACATTGCTGGGGAAGCCGCGTCCGTCAGAGCGGGGAGCTGGCAGATCGGCCTTGGCATGGAACTGCGTGGCAAGACCCTCGGCATTCTCGGTCTTGGCAGGATCGGCTCGAAGGTCGCGCGCATCGGACAGGCCTTCGGCATGGACGTCATCGCCTGGAGCCAGAACCTGGCCGAAGAGACGGCAAGCGCACTGGGCGTGCGCCGCGTCTCGAAGCAGGAACTGCTGGCGCGGTCGGATGTGCTCACCATCCATACACGGCTCAGCGAGCGCACGCGTGGCCTCATTGGCGCGGCCGACCTCGCCGCGATGAAACCGTCGGCGCGACTGATCAACAGCTCGCGCGGACCCATCGTGGACGAAGCCGCGCTGGTGGACGCGCTTCGCCACGGCCGTCTCGCCGGAGCAGCCATCGATGTCTTCGAGGAGGAACCGTTGCCCGTGGACCACCCCTTCCGTCGCCTGCCCAACGTGCTGGCCACGCCGCACATTGGCTACGTCACGGAAGAGATGTACCGCACGTTCTACGGCGACACCGTGCAGAACCTGGTGAACTGGCTCGACGGGCGCAACGCGGGGTAACGAGGGAGGTCAGAACGAGGCGACTTTCTTGCCCTCTTTCTCGTCGTCGTCATCGCTTCCCTTCGGCTTGATGGTCATCAATTCGAGTGGCTTGCCGTCGGCCAGCCGCACGTGCCATCCGCGTTGCAGGTCGGCCAGGTCGTTGAGTTGAGGACAGATGGCATTGGCACGCGCTTCGAGTCCCTTCGAGCGCTTGTCCATCTCGCGGTCCATCGTCTTGTCGAGCGACTCGGCGCGTTCCTGCAGTGCCGCGATCTTCGCCGAATCTCCGGAAAGAGCGGCGGTTACGGCGGCTGACGTCGCCGAGCCCACGAGTTCACCGACGGAATCCGACACCGACCCCGCCACCGTTTCCGTCATCCGGTTCGCCGACCAGTGGCCCGAGCCAATACCTTCGTCGATCTCGCGAAGCGCCTGCGCTTGTTTGCCCTTCAGCTTTTCAAGCATCCGTGCGCGCTGATCACCATCGGCAAAGGTCAGTGTCACCGAGGTCATCGCGGAGAAACCGATCTCCACGCCTTCGCGGGCGATCGATGCGATCTGGGGCATGAGGCGGCGAACGCCGTCCTCGTAGCGGCGCAGCGCATCCGCGTCGGTACGCGACACCGTGACATCCTTGCCGTCCACGCGCAGCGAACCGTCGTGCAGGAAGATCCGGGCGGGGACGCCATCCGTCCGGTGGAACGAGAGGCCGCTGTCCGTCATGTCGACGTCGTATGGCGTCGAGTAGTCCTGCTTGCAGGTGTCGGTGCTGAACCTGAAGTCTTTCGCCTCACTGGCGAAAGCGATGGCTAGCAGCGCCAGTGCGGTAGTGCCGGCGATGATCGGGTGACGCATGGTCCTTCTCCCCTGGGACGGTTGGCCCGGGTGGGATGCTCCCGGTCGTCCAAAGGTTTAAGCCGAATCGGTGCCCGCCGCATGGGTGATTCGTCATCCCCCGACTTCCGGCAGGGTCAGGAGGCTAGGCCTCGTTCGCGGGCGTATTCCGACAACCGGCTGTCGTGGTCAATGCCGAGCTTGCGCATGGCATCGCGTTTCTGCCGGCTGACCGTCTTCACGCTGCGGCTGAGGCGCTCGGCTATCTGGGTGATGGACATGCCGCTTACATAGAGCCGCACCACTTCGATTTCACGCGCCGATAACCGCGCCGTGTCGGCAGCGCTGTGTACACCGGCCTGGTCGAACTGTCGACGGATCGTGTCGCTGAGGTACGGCCGGCCGGCTGCGGCGTGGCGCACGGCCACGGCGACCTCCTTCAAGGGAGCGCGCTTGTCGCATAAGCCAAGCGCACCCCGCGCGCGCATCGTCTGAAGCACCGCCGCATTGTTCACCATGGTCAGCACGACGATGGGGAGGCGGGGATACCGGCGGCGGACGAGGTCGATCAACGAAAGGCCATCGCCGTGACGCCCTCCAGGCATGGAAAAGTCCGTGACGATGACGTCGCACGGACGCGACGCAAGCAGATCGACCAACTGGTCGCCATTGGCGGCTTCGCCGACCACGTCGATATCACCGGTCGCCTCGAGCGCCGCGCGGGTGCCCATCAGGACCACCGGATGATCGTCGGCAATGATCGTGCGCAGAATCATTTCTCTCCTCGTCGGCGGATAGGTGCAACCGCTCTCCATGGAATGTGTTACTCGTCTTACGATCGTGGAGATTACAGTAATCCTCCGCTCGTGGTCGAAGGAACGCCATGACGCAATTGAGAATATTGCTCATTTTTTCATTCGCGGTGCTCGTCGAAGACGTCGCCGCCAGTCGGACAAATGTCGATACGGGTGAAGCCCGTCGTCGACTGCCATCACCGCGCGCTTGGTTGCACGCGAGTGGCTCACCAGGCAGTGACTGCCGCGTCGACGATGGGCGCCACCGAGGCCCTGCCATCCACTCCGCTGACAGCCTCGGCGGTGCGCACGACCTGTCGACTCACGTCACAACCCCACGCGACGTCGTGGGCGCCGGCGTCAACCTGACCACGGCGGAACACACATGGCTGGCACGCCTTCCGGTGTTGCGCGTCGGCATCGACCCAACCGCCGCGCCCCTCTCGTTCGTCGGCAGGGATGGACGTGCGAGTGGCCTGGCTGTCGATTACCTGCACGACGCGCTCGATCTGTTGGGCCTTCGGCATATCACGGTCGTCACGACGGACTGGCCAGAAACCGTGCGGCGCGCGACCTCGGGCGACATCGATCTGCTGGCCTCGGCGTCCCCGGCCAACGAGGCACTGAGTAAACGATTCGACTTCAGCGAACCCTATGTGGAGTTTCCCGTGATGATCATGACGCGCGAGGACACCGCCACCATCACCGGGCCGGGCGATCTCGAAGGCCATCGCGTGGCGGCGAACATGTCCCAAGGCGCCGTCGCCAGTGCCGTACGTCGGTTGTCCATGGTTGACGTGATCGACGTGCGCCACGCAGCGGATGGCATGGATGCGGTAGCCGCGAACCGGGCTGATGCCTTCGTCGGTGACATAGCGACGGCGGAGTACCTCATCCGCCGGGACTATCCGGCACGACTGAAGCTTGCCGCGGCAACGGACCAACGCGCCGAACTGGCCATCGCCGTCGACCGTCACTTTGCCGCGCTGATTCCGTTACTCGACCGCGCGCTTGCCAGCGTGACGGAACGGCGTGCCCAAACCATTCGCAACACCTGGCTACGCTCCGAGTACACCTGGGGCGGCTCCTGGCGCGAGATTGCGCGAAAGGCAGGTCCCGCCGGCGTTGCCGTGCTCGTGCTCCTGCTCATCGTGTCGTATGCCTATCTCCGCCTGCGTCGTGAAGCGCGATACCGGCGACGGCATGAGGCACAACTGGCGGAGGCCACGCGGGTGGCTGAAGCCGCGACCGAGGCAAAGAGTCAGTTCCTTGCCACGATGAGCCATGAAATCCGCACTCCCATGCACGGCCTCATCGGCATGCTCGAGATGCTTCGCGACACATCAATGAATGAGAATCAGCGACACCTGCTTCGGACGGCAGAGACGTCCGCGGAAGCCCTGCTGCAGATTCTCAACGACGTGCTCGACTTCTCACGCATCGAGGCGGGGCGTGTCGAAATCGAGCTTTCAACGTTCGACCTGCGAAGCCTGATCGACGGCGTGATCGACCTTTTCTCACGACAGATACAACAGAAAGGACTCTCCATCCATGCGCGCTTCGACGAGCACCTGGCGCCCCGCATCGTCTGCGACGCGGGACGAATCAGGCAGGTGATGCTCAACCTCGTCAGCAATGCGATCAAGTTCACGGCGCAAGGCGGCATCGTGATCAGCGTCGACGTCGTGGAAACGCGACTGGACCGGCAGCACCTCTTTGTCCGTATCGTCGACACCGGCATCGGCATCGCACCAACCGATGTCGAGCGTCTCTTCGCTCCCTTCAGCCAGGCGGAAGCGTCGACTACCCGGCGCTTCGGCGGCAGCGGGCTGGGCCTTGCTATCAGCCGGCGCCTGATCGCACTGCTCGACGGCGACCTCGCGCTGGAGAGCGAGGCAGGCGTCGGGACCCGGGTCACGATCGAGCTCGACGTCGAGACACGTCCGGCAAGCGCCGCGGCGGATGCTCCTCGATACCCACGCACGCCATCACCGCGTGACACATCGCTTTTTGTGCTGGTCGCCGAGGACAATCCGATCAACCGCGACCTGATCGCCGCTCAGCTCGGTCGCCTCGGTTATCGCCATCGCATCGCGGTCGACGGTGCCGAGGCGCTGGCCATGCTCCAGGCGCATCCTGCCGACGTGCTCCTGACCGACCTGCATATGCCGGTCATGGATGGTTATGCGCTGACACGGGCGCTACGGGAAAAAGGCGTCGCATTGAGAATCGTGGCCATGACCGCCAACGCGGCGCCCGGCGAGAAGGAGCGCTGCATCGCCTCAGGCATGGACGGCTTCGCGACGAAGCCTCTCAGGCTCAACGAACTGAGCGTGCTGCTTTCCCCGCTGG
>DATNJP010000134.1:0-9781 GCA_035603855.1 Luteibacter sp.
AATAGGCATGGCTACATAGCGACACCTATTCGCCGCTGAAGCGGCTCCCACAAGGGGTACCTGTAACCGGCGTGGGCTCGGTGGGTTAGATCACTACCGCGGTGTCGTCGGTTTCGGCGCGGGCTAGTAGCGAGGCCAGGCGGTCCAGGCTGTGCTTCAGGCGGAGCCGGTCTTTTACGCCACCGAGGGAGACGCGGATGGCTTCGCCGGGGGGCTTGCCTGTGGAGAAGGCTTCCGCGGGCGTCACCGCCAGGCCTTCCATTCGGGCGGCGATGGTCAACGAGCGTCCCGTCCAGCGTGATGGCAACGGCAGCCACAAGTGGATGCCTTGCGTCGGTTCGTTCCAGCGCTCCGGGCACAGGATGCGTGCTGCCATGCGCTGCCGCTCGAGCGCTTCGGCACGGACACCGCGAAGCAATGTCGCGGCCGTTCCATCGTGGATCCACTGCGTGGCCAGCGACGTCATGACCGGGGTCGACATCAGAGTCACGGCGCGCAGGCTGGTCAGGAAGGCGGAGCGCGCCGCCGCGCTCGGCGAGACTACATAGGCGGTGCGCAAGCCAGGCGTCAGCGCCTTCGACAGCGTGGCGATGTAATGCGTGCGCTCGGGGGCGTGGCGCGCGATCGGCGCGGGCGCGTTGTCGGCCAGTGCCCAGTAGGGATCGTCTTCGACGATCTGCAATTCGTGCTTCCCGGCCAGCGCCGCCAGGTCACGCCGCCGGCTCTCGGGCATCGTCGTCGCGGTAGGGTTGCGCAAGGTAGGGTTGAGATACAGAAGCTTCGCCGGATGCAGGGCGATGGCCTTCTCCAACGCGTCAGGCAGCATGCCATCGGCGTCGCCCGCCACCGCGACAAGCCGCCGGTTCAACTGCGCCGCGGCACTGATCAGGCCGGGATACAGCACTTCTTCCACAAGCACCGCATCGCCGGGCGCGGTCAGGGCGAGGATCAGCCCCGCCAGCGCTGCTTGCGCGCCGGGGCAGGTGACCACGTGAGCCTCGTCCACGCGTCCCAGCATGGGCGCCAGCCAAGCCGCACCCGCGGCACGGTCTGCCGCGCTTCCGCCACCGGGGTGGTAGCTCATCAGCAGGTGCGAGTCCGCGTGCGTCAGCACCTGGTCGATGCCGCGCTTGAGCAGGGCACCCAGGTCGATGCCATCCGGGGGCGGCGGCAGGTTCATACCCAGGTCCACCATTTGCGCGGTTTCGAATCGCGGTGCCGACACGAAGGTGCCCATGGCACCGCGCGCATGCAGCAGGTGACGCTCGCGTGCCTCGGCGTACGCGCGCGTGACGGTCGTGAGGTCGATGCCGAGTGCACGGGCCAGCTGCCGCTGGGGTGGCAGGCGGTCACCGGAACGTAGCCGCCCCTCGGCGATCGCGCGTTCGATGAAGCGCACTACCTGGACATAACGCGGACCGTCCTCGTCGAGGACGCCGGCCCAATCCAGCCCTTGTATGGAGGTTGTCCGCGTCACATTGCCACCGATGTATGGATATTGTCGAGACATAGTATGCGCCGCATCCAACCTGGGATGCATACATGTACGCGTCGTTGTTCCACCGGCTAGGCAGGCCCTTCGCGCGACTGTGTGCGCTCGGCTCCCTGGCCCTGCTGACGGGCTGCCAGCTGGCCCTGTTCGACCCCAAAGGGGATATCGGCTACCAGGAGCGTCACCTGATCCTGGTCTCGCTCGGATTGATGCTGCTGGTGGTGATTCCCGTCATCGGGCTCACGCTGTTCTTCTTCTGGCGCTACAGGGAAGGCAACACGAAGGCCACGTATGCGCCGACCTGGTCGCATTCGACCGCCATCGAGGTCGTCGTATGGGCGATTCCCTGCGTGATCGTCGCGATCCTCGCCTTCCTGATCTGGGGTAGCACCCACCGGCTGGACCCGTATCGCGCTTTGGCGTCGGACAAGACGCCGGTACGCGTGGAAGTCGTCGCGCTCAACTGGAAATGGCTGTTCATTTATCCCGAGTACGGCGTGGCGACGGTCAACCAGCTCGTCGTACCTGCCCAGCGGCCGATCGAATTCCACCTCACGGCCGACTCGATCATGAATTCGTTTTTCATCCCGCGACTGGGCAGCCAGGTCTACGCCATGGCCGGCATGGAGACGCAACTCCACCTGATCGCCGACGAGGTGGGCACGTTCGCCGGCCGCTCTTCCGCGTACAGCGGCGCGGGCTTCTCGGGCATGCGTTTCGACACGATCGCGGTGACCGACGAGCAGTTCGCGGACTGGGTGAAGCGAACGCGGTCGACATCGCCCGCGTTGACCAAGGCCGGCTATCGCGAACTGGTCGCGCCAAGCGATCACGACGTCGTGCGCAAGTACGGCAGTGTCGACGCCGGTTTGTTCGAGAGCGTGGTGGATCAGTACATGCCGCGGGATGAGACCGGGGCGATCTGCGGACCCTCGATGACGGTGTCGCGGTCTGGTTTTGCCGCCGAGGCGGCTGCGAAAGGGGTTCTGAAATGAGCGGGTTCTTCGGCAAGCTGGATATGGGCGCCATCCCGTTCGACGAGCCCATCATCATGGGCACGCTCGTCGTCGTGATGCTGGGTGGTGCGGCACTGCTGGGTGCCATCACCTATTACAAGAAGTGGACCTACCTCTGGAAGGAATGGATCACCTCGGTCGACCACAAGCGCATCGGCGTGATGTACATCATCCTCGCGCTCGTGATGCTGCTGCGTGGTTTCGCCGATGCGCTGATGATGCGCGCGCAACAGGCCATCGCGGCGAATGGCTCGGCGGGCTACCTGCCGCCGCACCACTACGACCAGATCTTCACGGCGCACGGCGTGATCATGATCTTCTTCGTGGCCACTCCGTTGATCATCGGCCTGATGAACGTGGTGGTGCCGCTGCAGATCGGCGCGCGCGACGTGGCCTTTCCGTTCGTCAACTCGCTGAGCTTCTGGCTTTCGGCGGTGGGCGCGGTGCTGGTGATGATGTCGATGTTCGTCGGCGATTTCGCCGCGACGGGTTGGGTGGCTTACCCGCCCTTGTCGGAGCTTGGGTACAGTCCGACGGTCGGCGTGGATTACTACATATGGTCGTTGCAGATATCTGGCCTGGGCACGTTGCTGACCGGCGTGAACCTGATCGTGACGATCCTGCGCATGCGTGCGCCGGGCATGACGCTGATGCGGATGCCGGTGTTCACCTGGACGGCGTTGATCACCAACATCCTCATCGTCGCCGTGTTTCCCGTGCTGACGGCCACGCTGGCCTTGCTCTCGGCGGACCGCTACCTCGACATGCATTTCTTCACCAACGAGCTTGGTGGGAACGCGATGATGTACATCAACCTGATCTGGGTATGGGGCCATCCCGAGGTCTACATCCTGATCCTGCCGTGCTTCGGCGCGTTTTCGGAAATTATCGCGACGTTCTCGGGCAAGCCACTGTTCGGCTACAAGTCGATGGTGTACGCGACTTCATCGATCGGCGTACTGTCGTTCTTCGTCTGGCTGCATCATTTCTTCACGATGGGCTCGGGCGCGAACGTCAACGCCTTCTTCGGCATCATGACGTCGATCATCTCGATCCCCACGGGCGTGAAGCTGTTCAACTGGCTGTTCACAATGTTCCGCGGGCGTATCCGTTACCACTCATCGGTGTGGTGGACGATCGGCTTCATGGTCACCTTCGCCATCGGTGGCATGACCGGCGTGCTGCTGGCGGTGCCCGGCGCGGACTTCGTGCTGCACAACAGCCTGTTCCTGGTCGCGCATTTCCATAACGTGATCATCGGTGGGGTGCTGTTCGGTTGCCTGGCCGCCATCACCTTCTGGTTCCCCAAGGTGTTCGGTTTCACGCTCAACGAGTTCTGGGGGAAGGTGTCGTTCTGGTGCTGGCTGGTGGGCTTCTACCTCGCCTTCATGCCGCTGTACGTGCTCGGCCTCGACGGCATGACCCGGCGCATGAACCACTACGACGACCCGGCGTGGCAGCCGTGGCTCATCGTGGCGCTGGTCGGTGCGCTGGTGATCGCCATGGGCATTGCCGCGCTGGGCATCCAGTTCTTCGTCAGCATCCGTGCCCGCAACGCGCATCGGGATCTCACGGGCGATCCGTGGGACGGTCGCAGCCTCGAATGGGCCACGGCATCGCCGGCGCCGTTCTACAACTTCGCCATCGTGCCGACGATCACCTCGCTGGAGCCGCACTGGGACAACAAGCTTGCCGGCCGCGCCTACGAGCAGCCTGCGGCGTACGAGGACATCCACATGCCGCGCAATACGGGCGCCGGATTCATTATCTCGGCGATCTCCCTGGTGCTGTGCTTCGCGCTGGTCTGGCACATGTGGCCGCTGGCGATCGTATCGGTCCTTGGCGTGATCGTGACCCTCATCGCCCGCACCTACGACCGCGATGTCGATTACATCGTGCCCGCCGCCGAAGTGGCCGCCATCGAGCGGGCCCGCTTCGCGCTCCTCCCGGCGCGGATTCCGACCGCCGCACGCCATCTCGACGAGGCCGCCTGACATGACCGCCACCATCGCCACGGCCGGACACGGCCACGACACCGGGCACGACGACGGCTCGATGACGACGCTCGGTTTCTGGATCTACCTGATGAGCGACTGCCTGATCTTCGCGACGCTGTTCGCGACGTTCGGGGTGCTGGCCACGGCCACCGCCGGCGGCCCATCGGGCAGGGAACTGTTCGAGCTGCCGTTCGTCCTCACCGAAACGATGCTGCTGCTGTTGAGCAGCTTCACCTTCGGTGCCGGCATGCTCGCCGGACACGCTGGCAACCGCCGCGCCCTGGTCGCGTGGCTGTCCGTCACCTTCCTGCTCGGCCTCGGCTTCATCGGCATGGAGGTGCATGAATTCGCGGCCCTGATCCATGAAGGGGCAGGGCCGTCGCGCAGCGCGTTCCTTTCGGCGTACTTCGGGCTGGTCGGGACGCACGGGCTGCACGTGTTCTCGGGCCTTGTCTGGCTGGCCGTGATGATCGACCAGGTGTTGCGCTTCGGCATGACGGGGGTGGTCCGCCGCCGGCTGGCCTGCCTCAGCCTGTTCTGGCACTTCCTCGACCTGGTCTGGATCTGCGTCTTCACCTTCGTCTATCTCCGCGAGTTCGCCCCATGAGCCACGATTCCCACGCCCAAGCCCACGGCAGCATGCGCAGCTATGTCGCCGGTTTCATCCTGTCGGTCGCGCTGACCCTGGCCTCGTTCGGTGCCGTGATGTCCGGCGTGCTGCCCTCGCAGGTGCGCCTTCCGCTGATCGTCGTGCTGTGCGTCGCCCAGTTGTTCGTGCAACTGGTGTATTTCCTGCACCTGGGTTCGGCGCGCAGCCAGCGTGCGAATACGGCGATCTTCGCCTGCACGACCTTCCTGATCGCCATCGTGGTGGCCGGTTCCCTGTGGGTGATGCACAACGCCAACGTCAACATGATGCCGATGCCCATGTCGGTGCATCAGGCGATGATGCACGAATAACCCCGGGGCTCCCGGCAGGTCTCAGAAGGGAGTGCGACCGGCGGGGCGATCCCATTGCATCCAAGACGTCTGGCCGCATTATGAGCAGAGTGCTGGCGAAGGGGCGTCTGGCCCCTCGATTGGCGACTTACCTTCCCCATGGAGGCCCTCATGTCCGACTACCGCAAGACCCCCGAAGCCCTGGCGAAGCTGACCCCGGAGCAGTTCCGGGTCACCCAGGAGAGCGCCACGGAGCGGCCCTTCCACAACGAGTTCCACGACAGCCACGAGCCGGGTATCTACGTGGATATCGTCTCCGGCGAGCCGTTGTTCTCGTCGTTCGACAAATTCGACAGCGGTTGCGGCTGGCCGAGCTTCACCCGCCCGCTGGAAGACGCGCACGTGCTCGAAAAGAGCGACACGACCTACGGCATGGTCCGTACCGAAGTGCGCTCCACCCATGCGGACAGCCACCTGGGCCACGTCTTCCCCGATGGTCCGCGTGACCGCGGTGGCCTGCGGTACTGCATCAACTCGGCCTCGCTGCGCTTCATCCCGGTCGCCGACCTCGAGAAGGAAGGTTACGGGCAGTACGTAAGCCTGTTCGCCAACGAGAAGGGAGGTGTCGTATGACGTCGCGCGCCATTCTGGCCGGTGGCTGTTTCTGGGGCATGCAGGACCTGCTCCGCAAGCAGCCCGGCGTGATTGCCACCCGAGTGGGCTACACCGGCGGTGATGTGCCGAACGCCACGTACCGCAACCACGGCAGCCACGCCGAGGCCATCGAGATCGAGTTCGACCCGGCCAGGCTCAGCTACCGCAAGGTGCTGGAGTTCTTCTTCCAGATCCACGACCCGACTACGCTCAATCGGCAGGGCAACGATCGTGGCGAGAGCTACCGGTCGGCGATCTTCTACCTGGACGACGAGCAGAAGGCGGTCGCCGAAGACACCATCGCCGACGTCAACGCGTCGGGCCTGTGGCCGGGCAAGGTGGTGACCGAGGTGTCGCCGGCTGGCCCGTTCTGGGAGGCCGAGCCCGAGCACCAGGACTACCTTGAGAAGTATCCCAACGGTTACACCTGTCATTTCATCCGGCCCGACTGGGTACTGCCCCGCCGCGCCGCCTGACCCGACATGCGCCCCCGGCTCTGGTATAAGGGCCGCGGGGTGCAGCAACGAGGGGGCGGGACAGGGACATGGACAGCGTGAACCAGACGGACTTGCGGCCGTCGTGGCGGCATCGCCACGGCCTGTGGCTATGGGTGGCATTGCTCGTGGCGATCGGATTGCTGCGTGCCACCAACCGTTACCTCATCGACGTGGCCAATGGGCACCCGTCGGTCTTCACGCCGAAACTGATCGAAGAGCTCACCGGCAGCCTCAGTTTCGGCGCGTTTCTTCCCGTGTTGTTCTTCCTGCTGCGTCGCATGCCATGGACGTGGCTGGCCCACACGTGCCTGTTCGTGGCGTTGTCGATCGGCCAGACCAGCCTGATGATTCTCTTGCGGCAGATCGTGTTCCGCGCCGTGGACATGGCGGATTTCGCCTATGCGCCCACGATGTGGCGCTACCTCATGGAAGTTCCCACGCAGCTGTTTTTCTACGTGGTGATCATCGTCGGCGTGTGGCTGTTCGACCGCTACCGGGAAGGCAAGGCGCGCGAGCTGCGTTCCGCGCAACTGGAGTCGGCGCTGTCGGAAGCCCGCCTCGAGGCCCTGCGCCTGCAACTGAATCCGCATTTTCTTTTCAACACGCTCAACGCGGTATCCGAGCTGATGTACGAACGGCCGCGTGTCGCCGACGAAATGCTTTCGCGTATCGGCGAGCTGCTGCGCGCCACGCTTTCGGCGACGTCGCAGGAGCACCGACTGTCCGATGAATGGCGGCTGGTGTCGCTCTACATGGACATCCAGCGGGTGCGTTTTGGTGAGGGATTCGACGCCCATGTCGAGGACAATCCGTCGCTGGACGACCTGCGCATTCCGTTCCTGCTGTTGCAGCCGCTGGTGGAGAACGCCATCGAGCACGGTGGCGCAGGTGAGGAGCGGCGTGTCCGCGTGGAAGCCTCGCGCGAGGCCGGCCGGCTTACCGTCCGCGTGCGCGACTTTGGTGGCGGCGTCGCGGCCAAGGCGGGCCATGGCATCGGCCTGAGCAACGTGGGCGCGCGTCTTCGCCACCTTTACGGCGACGATGCCGGGGTGCGGCTCGACCCCGTCGTCGGAGGCGGCAGCATTGTCAGCGTCTGGTTGCCGGCTCGGCGCTGGGAGGCGGCATGAGCCTGCGCGCCGTCGTGGTGGACGACGAAGCCCCGGCGCGCGCCAAGCTGCGTCGCTATCTCGCCGAGAGCGATGGGGTCCAGTGGATCGGCGAGGCGGCGGATGGCCGTGAAGCCGTCCGCCTGATCCAGCGCGAACGGCCCGACGTCGTCTTCCTCGACATCAGCATGCCGGGCATGGATGGTTTTGCGGTGCTGCAGGCGCTGGGCGAGCATCTGCCGGCGGAGATCGTCTTCGTTACCGCGCACGACGACCAGGCCGTGCGCGCGTTCGAGGTGCACGCGTTCGACTACCTCCTGAAGCCCGTCGGGCCGGAGCGCTTCTCGCGGGCGCTGGAGCGCCTTCGCGACAAGGTGGCACCCGCGCTGGGTATCGGGGGCAGGGTGGACGGCTTGCTCGATGCGGCGCCTGCTCCCTCGCATTATCTCGATCGCGTCCTGCTGCCGAGTGGGGATGCCGCGGAACTGGTGCGTGTCGAGCGTATCGACCGCATCGAGTCCGATCGCAATTACGTCGATGCCTACGTGGATGGCGTTGCCCACCGGCTGCGCGGCACGCTGGATGCCATGCAGGGCCGCCTGCACCCGAAGCATTTCGTCCGTGTGAACCGCTCGACGATCGTACGGCTGGACGCGATCCGTGAGGTCCAGCCATGGCCCGATGGGGAGCAGCGCCTGCTGCTGGCCGACGGGGCCCGGGTGACGTGGACCCGCCGCTACCTGGCCAACCTCCCGCCGGGACTGGCGCTGAAGGTCTGAGAGGGTCTCCCGCCGGTCAGGTAGGTGGGCTCGTCCCTGGCCTTGCCGGGTTCGTCCCTTGGTGGCTCCCGCGTTCCCCGTGAGCACCGGACACTCCGTCCACACCAACGGAGTCCACCCATGGCTAAGAAAACCTTGATCGTCGCCGGGATCGTCGTGGCGCTTGGCGCCGTCGCCTGGGGCGTAGCCCGCCCGGACCAGGCGCTGCGTGTTGGCGCGGGGCTCGCCGCGCACCACGTGTGCTCGATGACATTCACCTCGGGGCAGGACCCGGAACAGACGTTCGACGAACTCGTCGTGCCGATGATCGGTAGCGTGGCCGGGCATCTGCTCACGCCGCATGTCTTGCGCGACGCAAGAAGCGTCGAGGTATCGGGTGTGTTCGGCACGCTGGCCCGCGCCGATTTCACACCGGGATATGGCTGCCGTCTCGTCCTGCCGGGTAACCAGCCGCTTGCGGCCGACCACGCGACGCACCGTGCGGCAAACGATGGGCTGGCGCCGGCGGAGACGGTCGTCACGGCGCAGCCTGCGCTCGCTGCCGCCATCGGTCGTGTGTTCGACGAAGTGCACGGCTCGCCCGCCAAGCGCGTGAAGGCCGTCGTGGTGGTGAAGGACGGTCATGTCATCGCCGAACGCTACGCCCCCGGGTTCGGCGTGAACACGCCATTGCTGAGCTTCTCGGTCGCCAAGTCGTTCACCAACGCTTTCCTGGCGATCCTTTCCCGCGACGGCAAGCTGCGCGTGGACCAGCCACTGGGCGCGCCCGAGTGGCAGGCGGCGGGCGACCCGCGTGCGTCGATCACCGTGGAAGACCTGTTGAGGATGCGCAGCGGCCTTTCCGCGGACGAAGCCGAGTCGCCCTTCAGCCCCGTGGCGAAGATGGAATTCCTGCACGGCGACATGGCCGGTTTCGCTGCCGCGCAGCCTGCGCGCGAAGCACCGGGAAAGACCTTCGATTACACCTCGGCCGACACGCTGCTGCTTGATCGCATGCTCGGCGGAAAGGTCGGCGGCGGCCCTGCGGAACTACGCGCGTTCGCACGGCGAGAGTTGTTCGACAGACTCGGCATGGGCGACGTCACGATGGAATTCGACGGGCAGGGTACCTTCATCGGCTCGACGTACGTCTACACCAGCGCCCGTGACTATGCCCGCTTCGGCATGCTCTACCTGCACGACGGCATCGCGCCGGATGGACAGCGCCTGCTGCCCGAGGGCTGGGTCGCCTGGTCACGCACGTCGACACTCGGCGCGCCCTACGGCGCAGGCTTCTGGACCAACGATGGTCCGAGCAGGAC
>DATNJP010000135.1:0-8959 GCA_035603855.1 Luteibacter sp.
AACACCCCCGCGGGCAACAACACCAACCCGGCGGCGGCGAAGTAAGCCGCCCTTGCCCGCCCGCCTGACCGGCGGGCGACGGCACGCTACAATCGGCGGCCCTGAGACATGGCCCGCCCGCGATGACCCCCAAGTTTCGCCTCCCCGCCGAATGGGAACCCCAGTCGGCCGTGCTGATTGCCTGGCCGCACGCGGGCACCGACTGGGCCGAACGCCTGGCTGAGGTGGAAACCACTTATGTGGCCCTGGCCGCAGCGGTGACCCGTTTCGAACCCCTGGTGATCGTGGTCGCCAACCCCGTGGTCAAGGCCCGTGCGGTTGAACTGCTCACCGGGGCCGGCGTGGACATGGGCAAGCTGCGCCTGGTCGAGCGCGACTACGACGACACGTGGCTGCGCGATTCAGGCCCGATCACCCTGCTGGACGACTTGGGCCGCGCCCAGCTCACCGATTTCCGCTTCACCGGCTGGGGCGGCAAGTTCGGCGCCGACCAGGATGACGCCCTGATCGCCGGCCTGCTCGAACGCGGCGTGCTCTCGGGCCTGCCGCACAAGCGCATCGACTGGGCGCTCGAAGGCGGCGGTATCGAAAGCGACGGCCGCGGCACCATCCTCACCACCTGGAAGTGCCTCAACCAGCGCCATCCGGAACTGTCCCGCGAGACGATGACCGACACCCTCGCGAGCACCCTCCACGCCGACCGCGTGTTGTGGCTGGAGCACGGCTATCTTGAAGGCGACGACACCGACGCCCATATCGATACGCTCGCGCGCTTCTCCGAGGACGGTGGCATCGTGTACCAGGCTTGCGACGACGCCAGCGATCCGCATTTCGAGGAACTGGGCCAGATGGCATCGGAACTGGCGGAGTTGCGCAATCCGGAAGGCCAGCCGTATCCACTGCACCCGCTGCCCTGGGCCGAGCCGATCCTCGACGAGGGGCGTCGTCTCGCGGCTTCCTACGCGAACTACCTGATCGTCAATGGCGCGGTGCTGGTGCCGGCCTATGGCGATCGCAAGGACGCGGAAGCGGCGCGCATCATCGGACTGGCCCATCCGGGCCGGGAAGTGGTGCAGGTGCCGTGCCGTCCGCTGATCTGGCAGAACGGCAGCCTGCATTGCATCACCATGCAGTTGCCCGCCGCGATCGCCCACTAATTTTCGAGGAACCTACGTCCATGAGCCGCAAGACCCTCAAGGTCGCCCTCCTCCAGGAAACCGACCACGGCAGCCGCGATGCCAACCTCGACGCGATCGAGCGTGGCTTGCGTGACGCTGCCAAGGCCGGCGTCGAACTGGTGCTGCTGCAGGAACTGCACAACGGTCCGTACTTCTGCCAGCACGAAAGCGTCGACGTGTTCGACCTCGCCGAGACGATCCCGGGCCCCGGTACCGATCGCATCGGCAAGCTGGCCGAAGAGCTGAAGCTCGTTGTCGTCGCATCCATCTTCGAGAAGCGCGCCACGGGCCTGTATCACAACACCGCCGTGGTCTTCGATCGCTCGCGCGAGATCGCCGGCAAGTACCGCAAGATGCACATTCCCGACGATCCCGGGTTCTACGAGAAGTTCTACTTCACGCCGGGCGACATCGGTTTCGAGCCGATCCAGACCTCGGTCGGCAAGCTCGGCGTGCTCGTCTGCTGGGACCAGTGGTATCCCGAAGGCGCGCGCCTGATGGCGCTGGCCGGTGCCGACCTGCTGTTCTATCCGACGGCAATCGGCTGGGATCCCAACGATTCCGACGATGAGAAGGCACGCCAGCGCGATGCGTGGATCACCGTGCAGCGCGGCCATGCCGTCGCCAACGGCCTTCCCGTGCTCTCGTGCAACCGCACGGGCTACGAGGCCGATCCGTCCAAGGTGGGCAGCGGCATCCAGTTCTGGGGTTCGAGCTTCGTCGCGGGTCCGCAGGGTGAATTCCTTGCCCAGGCCGGCACCGACGGCAGCGAACTGCTGATCTGCGACGTCGACATGGAGCGTAGCGAGCACGTGCGCCGCATCTGGCCGTTCCTGCGCGATCGCCGCATCGATGCGTACGGCGATCTCACCAAACGCTTCCGCGACTGACCCCACTCCAAGGACACCCGACCGCATGATTCCGGCCGAGAACGACGTCATCCTCCCCGCCGCCCTGGAAGGCCAACCCATCGAGCGCATGACGCGCGACGGCGTCGAGTACGTCATCCTCGGCACGGCGCACGTGTCGCGCGCCAGCGTGCAGGCCGTCGATGCCTTGCTCGAGACCGAGCATTTCGATGCCGTGGCGGTCGAACTCTGTCCCAGCCGCGCCCATGGAATGCGTGATCCCGAAGCCTTCAAGCAGATGGACCTGTTCCAGGTCATCCGCCAGGGCAAGGCCGGCATGGTCGCCGCCAGCCTTGTGCTCGGTTCGTTCCAGAAGCGCCTCGCCGCGCAATACGGTATCGAGCCGGGCGCGGAAATGAAGGCCGCGATGGACGGTGCCGACGCGCGCGACATTCCCGTGTGGCTGGTGGACCGCGAAGTGGGCACCACACTGAAGCGGGCGTGGCGCAGCGTCGGCTTCTTCCAGCGTTTCGGTCTCATGGCCGGCATGCTGGGCAGCGTGTTCGAACGCCAGGAAATCGCCGAGGCCGACATCGAGAAGCTGAAGGAATCCGACCTTCTCGAAAGCGCCTTCAGCGAATTCGCAGCCGACTCGGCACCGCTTTACCGTTCGCTCATCGCCGAGCGCGATGAATACATGGCCGCGAAGCTGCGCGAGAACGCGGCGTCGATGGATGCCGAGGCGCCCAGCCGCAAGGTGCTCGTCGTGATCGGCGCGGGCCACCTCAAGGGCATGAGCGCGCAACTGGCCGAGCAGCACGGCGACGCGCGCGCCCTGGCCGACGACCTGGCGGTGACGCCGCCGGCGTCGAAGTGGCCGAAGGTTATTGCGGTGGCGCTGGTGCTGGCGATCTTCGCCGCCATCGGCTACGCCTTCTACCGCAGCCCCAGCCTCGGCGTCGACGCGCTGAAGAACTGGATCCTGCTGACGGGCGGCTTGTCGGCCCTGGGCGCGCTGATCGCGGGTGCGCATCCGCTGTCCATCGTCGCGGCCTTCGTCGCCGCGCCGTTGAAGCCGTTCCGCCCGGGCATTCCCTCCGGCGCGATCAGCGCCATGGCCGAAGCCTGGGTGCGCAAGCCGCGCGTCGTCGACTTCGAGCACCTGCGCGACGACATCACGCACTGGACAGGCTGGTGGAAGAACCGCGTGGCGCGGACCCTGCTCAATTTCTTCCTGGTGAGCATGGGCACGATCGCCGGCGAGTACATCGCGGGCATCCACATCATCCGCAGCCTGTTCTGAGGGCCTGCCGGGCCCCCGAGTTGTCCACCGTCGCGACACGCCTCTATACTTCGACGGTTGTTCAACCCCGGCCCCGCCCGGCACCCAGGGAACTCTTAATGAAGCGTCTGCATCTGGTTGGTCTGATCGCTGTAGTACTGTGCGCCGCGTCCGCCGCGCACGCCGAGGGGGATAAGGCCAAGGGTCGCACACTCGTCTACACCTGCAATGGCTGCCACGGCGTGCCGGGCTATGCCAATGCGTATCCCGAGTACCACGTGCCGCATATCGCCGGCCAGAACGAGCAGTACATCGTCGCCGCGCTGAAGGCCTATAAGAGCGGAGAGCGCAAGCACCCGACGATGGGCGCCCAGGCGCAGAGCATGTCCGACCAGGAAATCGCGGATATCGCCGCCTACCTTTCCAGTCTCGCCAAGTAAGTCGCCGAGGACCAATGATGATCCGTGGGTTTTCCCTGATTGCCATCGGCGCGCTGCTTGCGCTGACCGCCACCCAGACCTTCGCCGCCGGTGACCCGGTGCGCGGCAAGACCAAGATCGCGACCTGCGTGGCCTGTCACGGCCAGGACGGCAATTCCGTCGATCCGCAGTACCCGCGCCTTGCCGGCCAGTACGCCGACTACCTCGCGCAGGCCCTGCACGAGTACAAGGATGGCCGCCGCGGCAACGCGATCATGAAGGGCTTCGCCGCCACCCTGTCCGACCAGGACATCGACGACGTCTCGGCTTACTTCGCCACGATGCCGACGAAGCTGCAGGGGCTGGAGAATCACATCCAGGGCGAATAAGGCACTGACGCCGCCTTGCTGACGAAAAAGCCCGCGCGAGCGGGCTTTTTCTTTGCGAGGACCCTGCCCTTGTGGGAGTTCCAGCTCTGTGTCGGAGCCCTAGCTAGCTCTGTGTGGAGCCCTAAGCTCTGTGTGGGAGCCCTATGTTCTGTATGGGAGCCCTAAGCTCTGTGTGGGAGCCGCTTCAGCGGCGAATAGGCCCGGCTACGTAGCGAAGCCATTCGCCGCTGAAGCGGCTCCCACACAGAGCTAGGGGTTCCACACACAGAGCTTAGGGCTCCACACAAAGCCAGAGCTCCCCACACAAAGCCCGGGTTCCACACAACGCGGGTGATGGGTCAGCCGGCGGCGCGTGCGAAGTACGGCTTGTCGCCTGTCTCGTGGTCCGTTACGTCGCGCACCTCGGTGATTTCCGGGATGCGTTCGCGCAGGGTCTTCTCCACGCCGTTCTTCAGCGTGACATCGACCATGCCGCAACCGTGGCAGCCGCCGCCGAAGCGCAGCACGACCACGCCTTCGGCGGTCACTTCCACCAGCGAGATGCGGCCGCCATGCGAAGCGATCTGCGGGGCGATCTCGGATTCCAGGACGAATTGCACGCGCTCGACGACGCCGGCGCCTTCACCCGGCGCCTCGCCCTTGATCCGCGGCGCGCGGATGTTGAGCTGGCTGCCCGTGGGCGTCGTTTCATAGTCGATGTTGGCCGGATCGAGCCAGCGCATGCTCTCGGCGTCGACGTAGAGATTGAAGCCCTCGCACTCCACCGTCCATTCGTCGCCGGTGAGTTCCGAGGCGCCGCAGAATTCGAGCTCGCATTGTGCCGACGGCGTGCCCGCCGCGACCACGCGCAGGCGGATGCCGAGGCCGTCGTCGCCCTGCTGGGCCAGCAGGCGCTGGAAATGCGCCTGGGCGCGTTCCGAGATGTCGATCATGATGGCTCCGAGACAGGTCCGGCGTGGGGAAAGCCGGAAACAGCACCATTTTTAGTACGCTTTCGAGTTGGGCGCCCTCTTTTGACAATTCAACCGTCAACGCGGACGCTTCGCGCTTTATCCGGACGGACGCGCCACGATGACTCTCTCCCCGCTCGCCACCCAGCACTGCCAGCCGCGCAAGGGCGCGGAGCATGCGCTCGATCGCGCCGCCATCGATGGCCACCTGGCCAACCTGCCGGGCTGGAAGGTTTCCGCCGACGGCAAGGCCATCGTCAAGGATTTCCGCTTCCCCGATTTCCACCACACCCTGGGCTTCATCAACGCCGTGGGCTTCATGGCCAACCAGGAAGACCACCACCCGGATCTCGAGGCGGGCTATGGGCACTGTCAGGTCCTGTGGTCCACCCACGACGTCGGCGGACTCTCGCTGAACGACTTCATCTGCGCCGCGCGGGTCGAGGCCCTGCTGGATCGCTGATATGTCCCCCCGAGGTGCCCGTTGGGTCGCGCTGACGACGACGCTCGTCCTGGCGCTCGCCCTGCTGTTCGTCCTGCCGCGGTTCGCGGCGGACGTCGTGCGCTCGGCCATCGAAGCGGAGAGCGCCGCCGATCGGGCCGCGTTCGCCGCCGGCGAATCGCCTTGGTCGTGGGAGCTACGGGAGCCCGACGATGTCGTGGCGGGACGCACCTTTGGTAGCGGCACCCTCGACGCCGGTAAGGACGGTCTCGTCTTTACCTCCACCGACGACGGCTCCGCGATGGAGATCGGCCTGCCCCTCGCCCGGCAGGCTGACCTGGTGCGCCTGGATACCCTGCGCATGCGGGCAACCGCCTCGGTCGATGGCGCGTACGGCCTCTTGCTGCGGGAGACACTGGACGAGCCACTTCGGCGAGCCTCGCTCGGAAAACTGGCATCGGCTGAACTCGACCGGCCGATCCGGCTCGACACGCTTTCGTGGCTCGATGCGGAGGGCCGTCCGGTACGTCCGCCGACGCGTGCCGCCATGCTGCGCATCGTCGCTTCCCTGCCTGCGGGTGCGACCTTCACGATCGATCATGCTTCGCTCGACCCTGCCCACGGTGTGGTGACGCCGCCCATCGGTGCATTGCCCTCCCGGCTATCCGCCGAAGGCCTTCTCGCCTGGCGCGACAGCCAACGGGCAGCCGATCCACTCGTCACCTTCGGGACCCTCCCGCCCGCGACGGCGCAGCCAGAGTGGCGCGCGTGGATCCTGCCGATCGGCTACCTGCTCGTCCTCGCCACCGCCGGCCTTCGCCTGCTTTCGCGAGCCAGGCAGCCGTCCCCGGCCGATGACCTGCTCAACGCGGTGCTCGCCCTCGCCGGTCCTCTCTGGTTCATTGCCGGGATGGAGCTGTCGAGCCGGCCGGCTCCCCCAGGCGTCGTCATGTTCGCGGCGGGCGTGGTTTACGCCCTCTTCCTCAATGGCCGTCGGCTGTTGCCTGCATGGAACTGGCTGGGTGCCTGGCGCGCGGCGGGCTGGCCCTTGCTGGCGATTCCCATCGCCGCCGGCGTCGTCGCATTCGGCGGTCACGCGCCGGTATGGCCGCCTCTGGGCCGAGCACTGATCTACGTGGGCTGGGCACTCTTCCAGCAATGGCTCTTACTGGCCGTGTTCGGCGCCCTTCTCGCTCGCGTCATGCCCCGGGCCGCGGCCGTGTTGCTGACGGCTCTGGCCTTTGCCCTGCTGCACACCCCTAACGGGCTGCTGATGCAGCTATGTTTCGTGGCCGAGCTGGGCTGGGCGTGGTGGTACGTCCACCGACGCGCCCTGTTGCCGGTGGCCGTGGCCCATGCGGCCAGCGCCGTGCTCTTACAGGCCGGCCTGGCGGGCGGCCTGCTGAGGTCGCTGGAGGTAAGCGCGCGGTTCCTGAACTGACGCGCCAGGGGTCAGCCGCGCAGATTGTCGAGGAACGCCTTCAGATCGTCCGGCAACGGCGCGGAAAAATCGTAGTTCTTGCCGCCCAGGTCGAAGCTCATCCGCGCCGCATGCAGGAACATGCGCTTCAGCCCCTTCGCACGGAAGCGCTTGTTCGCCTCCTCATCGCCGTACTTCGGGTCGCCCGCCAGCGGGTGGCCGATGTACTGCGCGTGGACGCGGATCTGGTGGGTGCGGCCCGTACCGAGGGTCGCCTGCATCAGGCGCGAACCCGGGTACTGCTCCAGCTCCTGGAAGAACGTGAGCGAGGGCTTGCCCGCGTCATCGACCCGGACCATGCGCTCACCACCGTGCATCACGGACTTCAGCAGAGGGGCATTGACGTCGAACTTGGCCTTTCGAGGCGTACCGGTCATCAGACACAGGTACTGCTTGGTCACCTCGTTGTCGCGGATCAGCGCCTGCAGGCCGGTCAGGCCCGGACGCGAGCGCGCCAGGACGAGGACACCACTGGTATCGCGGTCCAGCCGGTGGACCAGTTCCAGGTGCTCGTTCGGCCGGGCGGCACGAAGCAGTTCGATCGCACCGTGGCTCACGCCGCTGCCGCCGTGGGCGGCGATGCCCACCGGCTTGTCGATGACCAGGAAGTGCTTGTCCTCGAAAATCACCGAATCGGCCACGGCCCGGACCATGCCCGACGGTGCCACGGTCTCATCGCGTTCGGCGACGCGGACCGGGGGAATTCGCAACATATCGCCGAGCGCCAGACGGGTTTCCGGCTTGGCGCGCTTGCCGTTGATGCGGACCTGGCCCGTTCTCAGCAGACGGTAGACCAGGCTGCGCGGCACCCCCTTGAGCATGGTCATCAGGGCGTTGTCCACGCGCTGACCGTCCCTTTCGGGACCGATTTCGACCTGGCGCACACCTTGGCCGCCGTCGAGGGAAGTTACCGTCTGCATTGATAAAACTCGAAATTGATAGGATACTCGGCGAGCGCCAGGCTCCGCTGAAGACTTATCTCTCGCGGGGTGCCAGTACCGTCGCGTAAGGCGAGTGTCCTGCCGTTCCGTCCGAGGGGTCGGAAGGCGGAGACACCCCACATCGTAGCGGTTCGGGTTGCGGTTGTCCGGCTAATCCGTAGGGACGCGGACCGGTTGCAAGGCGCTTATCACGAATCACGCCGGGTCCAGGTATCGGTCCCGGATCCCATGCCGCTTGAAGCCTCACCGCTGCGGCGCGATCCCCGGCAGGCCGCCACATGGGCGCCACCGCGGCGCGCGGCCGCGCGGCAAGGCCGAGGAAAATCACAATGAAGCGTATGTTGATCAACGCGACTCAGCGCGAAGAGTTGCGTGTGGCCATCGTCGATGGTCAGAACCTGTACGATCTCGACATCGAAATCCCTTCGCGGGAACAGAAAAAGGCCAATATTTACAAAGGCCGCATCACCCGCGTCGAACCCTCTCTCGAAGCCTGCTTCGTCGACTACGGCGCCGAGCGCCATGGCTTCCTTCCGCTGAAGGAAGTCGCCCGCGAGTACTTCAACCCGAACGCGGAAGGTAAGTCGAACATCCGCGAACTCCTCAAGGAAGGCCAGGAGATCATCGTCCAGGTCGAGAAAGAGGAGCGTGGCAACAAGGGTGCCGCCCTCACCACCTTTATCAGCCTCGCCGGCCGTTACATGGTGTTGATGCCGAACAATCCTCGTGCGGGCGGCGTCTCGCGCCGCATCGAGGGTGAAGACCGGCAGGCCCTCAAGGAAGCCATGGAGCACCTGTCGGTGCCCGATGAAATGGGCCTCATCGTGCGTACCGCCGGCATGGGCCGCGACGCCGAAGAACTCCAGTGGGACCTGGACTACCTCCTGCAGCTGTGGAAGTCGATCTCGTCGGCCGCCAACTCGCAGAAGGCACCGTTCCTGATCTACCAGGAATCGAAGCTGTTCATCCGCGCCCTGCGCGATTACCTGCGCAACGACATCGGCGAAATCCTCATCGACGAGGAATCGCT
>DATNJP010000136.1:0-2434 GCA_035603855.1 Luteibacter sp.
GTCCGAGTCAATACCGCGCGCGGCGAACAGTTGCGTTTCGGGCACGAGGTATCCCGATACCGACAACGCCTCGCCGCGGGCGAAGCGCCATTTGCCGGGCCGGGCGAACAGCTGGTCCAGCGTGCGCAGGCGGGACTCGGAGGCGACCACCAGCACCGAGTAGTAGCCCCTGGAGCCATCGCCGCGGGTGAGCTGGCCGATGACCTGCATGCCCTGCTGGGAGACCGCGTCCAGGGCCAGGCGGCCGGACAGGAAGGCGATGTCGACGCGCTGTTCGCTGATCGCCTGGGCGATACCTTCATAGGTGGTGACAGACACCGAGCGCACGGGCCGGCCAAGGGCCTTGTGCAGGTCGTCGAGCATGGGGCGCCAGGCCTCGAGGGACTCGGCCGGGCCGCCGATAGGCAGGATGCCGAAGGTCAGCGGCGCGTCGGGATCGATATCGCCCGGTGGGCTGGCAGTGGCAGGGAGGATGCCCAGGATGCAGAACGCCAGCGCGGCAATCCACCCGCGCACCCGCCGCCTCACCGCGAACCCCATGCCTGCCAGCATCGCGCCTGCCCCGCGTCGTTGTCCGCGCCCCCACGCGGCCCCACCTTCGTCCGGCTAGCTTACGCCGTCACTCGCCCAGATGCTGCGCGGCTACCAGGGCTTCCAGCCGGTTGCGCACGTGCAGGGCCCGGAAGATGGCGGCGAGGTGGATCTTCACCGTCCCCTCGCTGATGCCCAGCTCGCGCGCGATCAGCTTGTTCGGACGGCCTTTCGCCAGCAGCTTGAGCACGTCGATCTGGCGGTCGGTAAGGACGCGCGCCAGACGGTCCTTGGCAGTCAGGTCATCCTTGTCCACCGACGTGTACATCGATGCGGTGGTGCTGGCCGACGCGATCTTCATGGCCTCCGGCGGCACGTAGATGCCGCCCCCCATCACCAACCGGACGGCGCTGAGAATGACGTCAGGGGGCGAGGATTTCACGATGTAGCCCTGTACCCCGAGTTCGAGGACGTGCTTGATGTCGTCGGGGTTCTCGTTGCCCGAGAGCACGATGACCGCCCGCTTCCGCGACGTGGCCATACCGATGAACGACGTGGCGCGTTGCCTCTCCTTGTCGTCCAGGTCGTTCGCAAGCGTGTCTTCCTCGCTCACGGTATCTTCCACGTCGGCCATGCGGGCCAACGCTTCCTTTACATGTTCCAGTCCATTGGCGCCAGGCATGGCCATGTCCACCAGCGCGACATCCGGCAGCGGTGTCCGCCCGAGCTGTGCATACAGCTGCTCTACCGTCTCTGCTTCGAGGAATTGGACGTCGCTACCGAGCTCGCGAAGCTTCAGCTTCACGCCCTCGATGATCAACCGATGATCGTCTGCGATCAGAACTCGCATGCCTCTCCTCCGCTCGCTTCGATCGCGAGCTTCCCCGTTCTCCGGACCATAGCCCTACGGGCGTTCGCGGGCAAGCAGGCCATCCGACTCAGACGGCTGCATGATGGACAGTCCAGGCAGAAAGCATTACCTCATGCAGGCGTTCAGGCGAAACCGGCTTGAACAGCACCTGCATCGTCTGCTGGTCGATATTGCGCAGGAACTCGCCCCGGGTCTCCCCGGTGATCAGGATGCGGGCGAACGGCGGCGGGTCGCCGGGCCGGCGACGGTAGTAGCGGTCGAGCAGCTCGATCACGTCCAGCCCGGTACCCTCGCGCAGGCGCAGGTCCGAAATGACTATGTCGGGTGGCTGCATCCACTGGTGAACCGCTTCCATCGCCTGCTGGGCATCTTCGGCCGTCATCACCTCGCAGCCCCAACTGCCCAGCAGGTAGCTGATGCCGGCGAGGATGCTCGGTTCGTCGTCGATCACCAGGACGCGCATGCCGACGATGTCGCGGGGAATGCCCGGTTCCGGCGCGGGCGCCGTGGTGGGTTCCATGATGCCGGGCTGGATTTCCGGCAGGGTGATCGAGAACACCGTGCCCTTGCCCGGACGGGACCGCACCGTGGCCCGAGTTCCCAGCAACCCGGCAAGGCGTTGCACGGTGGACAGGCCCAGGCCGAGGCCACGCCGGGTGCCCTCCGGCCGTCCGGCCTCGGGGCCGCTTTCCACGCGATAGAACTCGTCGAAGATGTGCTGCAGGTGTTCCTTGCCGATGCCCAGGCCCGTGTCCCAGACGTCCACGCGAACGGACCCGTCGTGCTGGCGCCGCGCACCCACCAGTACGCCGCCGCAGCGCGTGTAGCGCAGGGCGTTGCTGACGAGGTTGTTGAGGATGCGGGCGAGCATCGTGCGGTCCGAGCGGACCCACAGCCCGGTCGTGCGTACGACGAGGCGCAGGTCGTGCTGCTCGGCCACCATGCGGAAATTCACGCTCACTTCCTCGAAGACCTGGTCCAGCGGGACGTCGCGGATCACCGCGGGCATCGCACCGGTTTCGAGGCGGGAAA
>DATNJP010000137.1:0-9311 GCA_035603855.1 Luteibacter sp.
TACACAGACGAACAAGGGAGAGCGCGTGGTCCTCGACGCAACGGCCTTGTTCGATAGTGGAAGAGCGATTATTACCAGCCTTATCCCGGGTAGCGACGATCCGTGTAACCCTGTCCGGCGTGGCGCCATTCTTGTGATCGATGCTGCTACAGGTGGCGCGGCCACTGGAGTAAACGTTGGTACAGGTGGCTTCAGTGGTGACTACTCGACGGCAGGCGTCCGTGTTTCCAATGTGCCAATCACAGGTTCGTTGCCGGCGGCGACAGCGGTCGGTGGCGGAAAGATCGCGCTTCCGGGTCTTACCATTCCAGGTGGTTCCGGCGGCTCCGGTGATGACGATGATGACGGCGGCGCGGGTAGCGGACTTGGGGATTCCGTATGGCGTCGCCGCTCATGGCGGGAGCTCAACAATGGCCAGTAATCGGGGGAGTGCATTGATGCGTCGATTCGGAACGCCTGGAAAGGGTTTCACCCTGATCGAGTTGATGATCGTGGTCGCTGTGATCGGCGTGCTGGCGATGATCGCCTTTCCGTCTTACACGAAGTACACCTTCCGCGCGCGGCGCGGCGAAGGGCAGGAGTTGCTGCTTCGCCTCGCCAATGCCCAGGAGCGGTACTACGCGACCTACAACAAGTACGCACAGAAACCGATCGATGACCTGAAGTTCGCGACGGACACAAGTGCGGGCGGCTATTACAAGATAACGATCGAACAACTCGATGGCACCACGTTCGCCACGGGTTATATCGCCACGGCGACGCCTCAGTCCAGCCAGGCGGGCGACAGTTGTGGAAACCTCACGATCGACTCGCGTGGCAATAAATCGCAGTCGGGTTCTGCTACGGCCAACGGCCGCTGCTGGTGACGCGCTCATGACGATCTGGAAGAACAGGGGCTTCACGATCCTCGAACTGATGGTCACGGTAGCGGTGATGGCCGTGCTTATGGCTATCGCCGTCCCGGCATTCCGCGGAACGATGCGTCGGTCGCACGTGAGCAACATCGTCAACACGATGGTTGGCGACCTGCAGTTCGCGCGGTCCGAGGCAGCCATGCGGCACAAGTTCGTCTCCGTCTGCCGCAGCAAGGACGGGAAGGAGTGCGTGAACGACGGGTCGAACTACGACGTTGGTTACATCGTCTATGCCTATGACGCCTCGGTAGACGGTCCCAACCAGACGTACGATTCCACCAATGCCTCTCACGAGTTGCTGCGCGCCACGCCGATTACCCCCGACGTATCCATCCAGGCCACCGACGGCGATGTACTGACCTTCGGCATGACCGGCCTGCCGGCCGCGAACGGTTCGCGCACGGCGATGGAGTTCGTGTTCTGCGCCCGCCAGGCGGGTAAAACGACCGACCCAGGCGAGAACAACAGTGAGTCGCCCGGGTCGCGGGTGACACTGGGTGTCTCGGGCTCGCTCATCAATACCAAGCTCCCCAGCGCCGCCAATTGCCTACCCACGGAGTGATCGGGGGTGATTGACCTGTCTCCGGGCAGCCCTTAGAATTCCCTGCTCGATGGGCGGTTAGCTCAGCGGTAGAGCACTGCCTTCACACGGCAGGTGTCACAAGTTCGATCCTTGTACCGCCCACCATCGAATCCCGAAAACCCGGCCCTGCGCCGGGTTTTCTTTTTTCCGCACCCTTAAAGATTGCGGATCGCTTCGGCAATCTCCATGACCGCGTCCTGTGGCTCGAAGTCGATCCACAGCTTCGATCCATCGGGTGGATTGGCCCGGATCAGGAATTCCCCGTGGACCAGGGTGAAGGCCAGTCCCATGCCCACCTCGTCAAAGGTGAGCGGGCGTGAGGTCGCCGATACGCGGATATGGAGCCGGTTGGCCAGGATCTGGCCGGGGGAGGACAACTCGTTGTCGCCCAGCGTTCCCTGTCGGGTCGCCACGCCCGTCGAGCAGTTGGCCAGCACGACCCACTGGCACGTCGACTGCCTGACGAGTTCCGCGAGGCTGTGGAAGGTGTTCGTCTGCGTGATCTCGCTGCGGTGTCCCACGACGACGAAGAGACTGTGCTTGTCGAGGTCGGCAGCGGTGACCTGGGCCGAATTGACGAGCGTCGAATAGCCCGCATAGCGGGCGTGGAGTTTGCGCACCTCGCGCTCGCCATCGGCGGAGTCGGGTATCCAGGTGAGCAGGGTATGTTTCGTGCTTGCGGGCATGGATGGGGCCTGGCGATCGAAAGGGCGGTGAGAGGGATACGCAGTCGGTGCGTCACCACCAGGTGACTTCGGCAAGCGTGTTGACCTGTCTGTAGCCGCTGCCGCTGTGCGGATCACCTATGCCGAGAACCTCGACGTGGCCATCGAGGCCGTTCGTCGTCTCGTGCTGGTCCTTGGTGACAGGCGAATAGATCAGCCGATAGCCGCCCGCTTGCGCGTTGTTCAGGAAATCGATGTCGCGCACCCAGGCGCCCATGCGGTTGTACATCCGCGGGTTGCCGATCTTCTCGTGCGCCGAAGGGTTGTTCATCATGCGCATGTCGGTGAGCGTCTTATTGAGCTGACGATGCTCGCTCGCCGGCAGTCGACCGACCTGGGCATGGAAACGGTTGGAGAAACGGACCTGGATGAAGGACATGGAAGCGGGCTGGCATTCAGGAAGCCACCACTATATGGGCCGCGCGAAAGCCGCCTTTGTCGACTTCTATCGCGTGGCTCCGGACCTATGACCCCGCTCACAGTTCCGGACATTGAGGTAAAAAAGAGGGCGTAATACCCCGATTGGGGGTGGCGGTGCCCTATTTATGACCAGGGCAAGCCTCCCCCGGTACAATGCGCCGCTTGCCGTCCCCGGATACCGCCATGCACGAAGCCCTAGCCGATCTTCACCTGTTGACCCTCACGCCCTGGAAGATCATCGGCCTCCTGGGCACGCTGCTCTTTACGGCGCGCTGGTTCGTCCAGTTCTATGCGACCAAGAAGAACAAGAAGGTCACCGTGCCGATGTCCTTCTGGTACCTGTCGGTCAGCGGTAGCGTGCTGACCCTTGCCTACTTCATCTGGGGCAAGAACGACTCCGTGGGCATCATCCAGACGGCTTTTCCGATGATCGTGTCGTTCTACAACGTGTTCGCGCACCTGAAGCACCGCGAAAAAGAGGAAACCGTGAAGCCGGGCGGTCCCGAAGAAACCTGAGCCCAGGTTCAGTCGGGATCGTAGTCGAGGTACGGCGCCAGCCAGCGTTCGGCCTCGGTGCGGTCCCAGCCCTTGCGCTTCGCATAGTCCTCGACCTGCTCGCGGCCAAGGCGACCCACGACGAAGTACTGGCTGTCCGGGTGCGAGAAGTACCACCCCGACACGGCGGCCGTGGGGTACATCGCGAAGCTGTCGGTCAATTCGATACCGGTGTTCGCCGTCGCCTCGAGCAGGTTGAACAGCGTGCGTTTCTCGGAATGCTCGGGGCAGGCGGGATAGCCGGGGGCAGGGCGGATGCCGCGGTACGCCTCGGCGACCAGGGCGTCGTTATCCAATGCCTCATCGGGCTGGTAAGCCCAGAATTCCTTGCGGACGCGCTCATGTAGCCGCTCCGCGAATGCCTCGGCCAGACGGTCGGCGAGTGCCTTCAGAAGGATCGACGAGTAGTCGTCGTGCACCGCCTCGAAGCGGGCCACATGCTCGTCGATGCCGATGCCCGCCGTCACGGCGAAGCCGCCGATCCAGTCCTGCACGCCGCTGTCTTTCGGCGCAATGAAGTCGGACAGGCAGAAGTCGGGGCGCTCGATGGGCTTGTCCACCTGCTGGCGCAGGTGGTGCAACGTGGTCATCGCCTTGCGCTTCGCCGTGCCCGGCTCGGCGTATACCTCGATGTCATCGCCGGACTGCGCGGCCGGCCAGAAGCCGATCACGCCCTTCGCCGTCAGCCATTTTTCCGCGATCAGCGTGTCGAGCATCGCCTGCGCGTCGTTGTACAACTCGGTCGCCTGCGCACCGACCACGTCATCGCCGAGGATGGCCGGGAACTTGCCCGCCAGCTCCCAGGCGTTGAAGAACGGCGACCAGTCGATGTACTGGCGCAACTCTGAGAGGTCGTAGTCGGCGAATACAGTGATGCCCGGTGCGTTCGGCACCGGAGGCGTATAGGCCTGCCATTCACCTCGGTAGCGTTGATCGCGCGCCTTCGACAGGGGCACCAGCTGCTTGCCCGTGCCGCGGCTCTTGTGCCGCTCGCGCACCTCGGCGTACTCGGCGCGCACCTTCGCCATGAACTCGTCGACCAGCTCCTTGCTGACCAGCGACTGCGCGACGCCGACCGCACGCGAGGCGTCCTTCACCCAGACGGTGGGGGACTTGTAGTGCGGCTCGATGCGTAGCGCCGTATGCGCACGTGACGTCGTCGCGCCACCGATCATGAGTGGTACGTGGAAATCCTGGCGCTGCATCTCGCGAGCGACCTGGCTCATTTCTTCGAGCGACGGGGTGATCAGGCCGGACAGGCCGATGATGTCGGCGTTCTCCGCCTTCGCGACGTCGAGGATCTTCTGCGTCGGCACCATCACGCCGAGGTCGATGACCTCGAAGTTGTTGCACTGGAGCACCACGCCGACGATGTTCTTGCCGATGTCGTGGACGTCGCCCTTCACCGTGGCGAGGACGATCTTGCCGTTGTTCTTGCCGGCGTCACCCGAGCGCAGCTTCTCTTCCTCGATGTAGGGAATGAGGTGCGCGACGGCTTTTTTCATGACGCGGGCGGACTTCACGACCTGGGGCAGGAACATCTTGCCGGCGCCGAACAGGTCGCCGACCACGTTCATGCCGGCCATCAGCGGACCCTCGATTACATCGAGCGGGCGGCGGGCGACGAGGCGTGCTTCCTCGGTGTCCTCGACCACGAACTGGTCGATGCCGTGGACCAGCGCATGACTCAGGCGGTCGATCACGGGTTTCTCGCGCCACGCGGCGGTCTCCACCGCAACCTCGCCCTTCCCGCCCTTGTACTTGTCGGCGATTTCCAGGAGGCGTTCGGTGCCGTCGGGGCGGCGATTGAGGACGACGTCCTCGACGCGCTCGCGCAATTCTTCCGGCAGGTCGTCGTAGATCGCCAGCGCGCCCGCATTGACGATGCCCATGTCCATGCCCGCGGCGATCGCGTGGTAGAGGAACACGGAGTGGATGGCCTCGCGTACCGGGTTGTTGCCGCGGAACGAGAACGAGACGTTGGACACGCCACCGGAGACATGCGACGACGGGAAACGTTTCTTCAGCTCGCGCGTGGCTTCGATGAAGTCGACGGCGTAGTTGTTGTGTTCCTCGATGCCCGTGGCGATGGCGAAGATGTTGGGATCGAAGATGATGTCTTCCGGCGGGAAGTTCACTTCGTTCACCAGCAGCTCGTAGGCACGCGAGCAGATCTCGATCTTGCGCTCCTTCGTGTCGGCCTGGCCGGCTTCGTCGAAGGCCATCACGACCACGGCGGCGCCGTACTGGCGCACGCGCCGTGCGTGTTCGAGGAAGGCTTCTTCGCCTTCCTTCATCGAGATCGAGTTGACGATGCCCTTGCCCTGGAGGCAACGCAGGCCGGCTTCGATCACGCTCCACTTGGACGAGTCGACCATCACCGGCACGCGGGCGATGTCGGGTTCCGAGGAGATCAGGTTCACGAAGCGGGTCATGGCCGCTTCGGAATCGATCAGTCCCTCGTCCATGTTGATGTCGATGATCTGCGCGCCACTCTCCACCTGCTGGCGTGCGACATCCACTGCTTCTTCGTAGCGGCCTTCCTTGATCAGTTTGCGGAACTGGGCCGAGCCGGTGACGTTGGTACGTTCGCCGACGTTGATGAAATTGAGGTCCGGCGTGAGGACCAGCGGCTCGAGGCCGGAAAGACGCGTGTATCGAATGCTCATGCGGCTTGCGCTGTGTCCTTGGCAACGCGCGGCGGGTAGGGCGCCACGGCCGCGGCGATCGCCGCGATATGGGCGGGCGTCGTGCCACAACAGCCGCCCACGATGTTGATGAGGCCGTCGGCGGCGAAGCCACCGATCGTCCTGGCCATCATTTCCGGTGTTTCGTCGTATTCGCCAAAGGCATTCGGCAGGCCCGCATTCGGATGCGTGCTGACCGCGCTGCCGGCGATGCGCGCAAGCATCTGCACGTGCGGGCGCAGGTCTTCCGCACCGAGCGCGCAATTCAGGCCCACCGAAAGCGGCTGGATGTGCTCGACCGAGTAGAAGAACGCCTCGGCGGTCTGGCCCGAGAGCGTGCGGCCCGAACGGTCCGTGATCGTGCCCGAGATCATCACGGGCACGCGTGCGCCCAGCTCGTTGAACAGCTCGCTCAGCGCGAACAGCGCGGCCTTCGCGTTCAGCGTGTCGAAGATCGTCTCGACCATGATCGTGTCCGCGCCCCCTTCGATGAGCGCGCGGGCGGATTCGATGTAGTTCGCCTTCAGTTCCTCGAAGGAGATGTTGCGGAAGCCGGGGTCGTTCACGTCGGGCGAAATGGACGCCGTGCGGCTCGTGGGACCGAGCACGCCGATAACGAAACGCGGCTTCTCCGGCGTGAGTGCGGTCATCGCGTCGCAGGCTTCGCGGGCGATCCGGGCACCTTCGCGATTGAGTTCGGGCACGAGGTGCTCGAGGTGGTAATCGGCTTGGCTGACGCGCGTGGCGTTGAAGGTGTTGGTCTCGACGAAGTCCGCGCCGGCTTCCAGGTAAGCCATGTGCACGCCGCGGATGATCTCCGGCTGCGTGAGCAGCAGGAGGTCGTTGTTACCCTTCAGGTCGCACTCGCCCGGGTGATCGTGATGGTGGTCGTGCGTGCTGTCCTTGCCGCCCGCGAAGCGCTCGCCGCGATAGCCGGATTCATCCAGCTGGTGACCTTGCAGCATGGTGCCCATGCCGCCGTCGAGGATCATGATGCGTTCGGCCAGGCCCTTCTGGATCAGGGCGACACGGTCGGGATGGAGCCAGGGAAGGTTGCTCATGGGGATGCTCCGCTCAGGGCTTGCGCGCGAGAAGGCTGATGACTTCGAAATGCGGCGCGCGGCGTTCACGGCTCAGGCGCTCGCAACTGACCACGTCGAGACCGGCTTTCCGCGCCATGCCCGTAAGGGCGTCACAGGTGAAACCGAGGTTGCGGTGGTCGAAAGGCTCGACGACGGCACGGTGGTCGTGCTCGCCGAGGGTGGAAACCAGCAGGCGGCCGCCACGTTTCAGCACGCGGGTCACTTCGTCGAAGACCTTCTGTGGCTGCTCCGAATAAGTGAGGGCGTGCAGCAGAAGGACAAGATCGAACTGGCCCTCGCCGAGGTCCAGCGCGTGCATGTCGCCCGTGCGGACGTCGACGTTGGTGAATCCCGAGAGGCGCTGGCGGGCGGCATCGACCACGCGCTCGGAGCTGTCGATGCAGACGATGGAGTGCGCATGCGGCGCCAGCAGCTCCGCGGTGACGCCGTCGCCGGAAGCGATGTCCAGGACGTCGCCGGTGGCCAGCAGCTGTAGCAGCGAACGCGCCAGGGTTTCCCAGGTGCGTCCCGGCGAATAATGCCGCTCCATGTCGCCCGCGACCGTGTCAGCCCAGCCCTCCGCGCGGGCACGCTGGGCGAGCACGGCGGGCAGGCGTTCCGCATCTTCGCGGAGTAGGGCATCGCTGAGAGTGTCGCGTAGCGAAGCGACCAGGGCGGCAAGCGTGGGGTCGGCTTCGGCGTTGGCGCGGTAGTAGGCGGAGACGCCGGCCCTGCGGTCGCGCACCAGTTCGGCCTCTTTCAGCTTGGCCAGATGGGTCGACACGCGCGGCTGGGCCAGGTGCAGCACGGCGGCCAGTTCGGCCACGGTAAGTTCCTCGCGGTCCAGCAGGGCGAGGAGGCGGACGCGGGTGGGATCGGCCAGGAGCCGAAGCACCGTGGAGGCCGTCGACAGATCCATCCAACATCCTTATATCGCGATACAGAGATACCTAGGATGCGGCCAGCGCCGCCGGGCGTCAAGACCGATGTTGCAGTGCACGGCGGCAACGCGTTGAACGACCGTTACAATAGTGGGCTGCCTCCACCCCCAAGACTTTGCCGCCCCTCGGGGCGGGCATGAGGAACGCCCCATGGATTTCCGCTTTACCGACGACCAGCTGTCGATCCAGTCCATCGCCCGCGATTTCGCCCAGAAGCGCATCGTGCCCGTTGCTGCCGAACTGGACGCGAAGGGTGAATTCCCGCTCGCGAACATCCAGGAGATGGGCCAGCTGGGCCTGATGGGCATCGAAGTGCCGGAAGAATACGGTGGCGCGGGCATGGACCCGGTGGCCTACGTGCTGGCCATGGTCGAGATCGCGGCGGCCGACGCCGCCACCTCCACCATCATGTCGGTGAACAACTCGCTGTTCTGCAACGGCATCCTGAAGAACGGCACCGAAGAGCAGAAGCAGAAGTACGTGCGCGCCATCGCCTCGGGCGAGGCTATCGGCGCGTACGCGCTCACCGAGCCGCAGTCCGGCTCGGACGCGTCGAACATGCACACCCGCGCGGTCAAGAACGCCGATGGCGACTGGGTCATCAACGGCAAGAAGAGCTGGATCACCTCCGGTCCCGTCGCGCGCTACATCGTGCTGTTCGCCGTCACCACGCCGGGGATCGGTGCCCGTGGGGTGTCGGCATTCATCATCGACACGAAGCGTGATGGCTTCCTCGCCGGCAAGACGGAACCGAAGCTCGGCATCCGCGCCTCGGCCACGTGCGAGATCGAATTCCACGACTACGTGTGCCCGAAGGAAGACATGCTGGGCGCCGAAGGCAAGGGTTTCGGCATCGCCATGGGCGTGCTCGACGCCGGCCGCATCGGCATCGCCTCGCAGGCCGTGGGCATCTCGCGCGCCGCCTACGACGCCACGCTGCAGTGGTCGCGTGACCGCAAGGCCTTCGGCCACCCGATCGGCACGTTCCAGATGACCCAGGCCAAGATCGCCGACATGAAGTGCAAGCTGGACTCGGCCCTGCTGCTGACCCTGCGTGCCGCATGGACCAAGGGCCAGGTCGAGAAGACCGGCGGCCGTTTCGGCACCGAGGCATCGATGGCCAAGCTCGTGGCCTCCGAAGCCGCGATGTGGATCACCCACCAGGCCGTGCAGATCCACGGTGGCATGGGCTACTCCAAGCAAATGCCGCTCGAGCGCTACTTCCGCGACGCCAAGATCACCGAGATCTACGAGGGCACGAGCGAGATCCAGCGCCTCGTCATCGCCCGCGCGCTGCTCGGCGAGGCCGCCCGCGACAGCGCCTAGCGCCGAACTGCTGGTCGAGTTGACCGGCATATTCCCCGTCAACTCGACCAGCAGGCACCGGCCATCTAGCCTCCGGAC
>DATNJP010000138.1:0-9948 GCA_035603855.1 Luteibacter sp.
CAAGCACGCCTACCAGACGGGTATCCGCGCGCAGAAGGGCGTCGAGCTGTGAGCCGTCTCTGTCCCGCGTTGCTGGTGTCGGCGCCCGCGTCGGGGCAGGGCAAGACCAGTGTCACCGCCGCGCTCGCGCGGGCGCATACGCGGCAGGGACGCCGAGTGCGTGTGTTCAAGACCGGCCCGGACTTCCTCGACCCGATGATCCTGGAGCGTGCGAGCGGGGCGCCGGTGTACCAGCTGGACCCGTGGATGGGCGGCGAGGACGATGTCCGCGCCCGTCTCCACGAGGCCGCCGGCGAGGCCGATCTCATCCTCGTCGAGGGCGTGATGGGACTGTTCGACGGCTCGCCATCGAGTGCTGATCTCGCCATCGCCTTTGGCTTGCCGGTCATGGCCGTGATCGACGGCAGCGCCATGGCGCAGACATTCGGTGCGCTGGCGCACGGATTGGCGACGTATCGACCTGAACTCACCTTGCGCGGTGTCCTCGCGAATCGCGTCGGTAGTCCATACCACGCGGGTCTGTTGCGCGAGAGCCTGCCACCCGGGATCACCTGGTTTGGCGCATTGCCTCGCGATCCCGCCATGACATTGCCGGAGCGTCATCTGGGTCTGGTGGCCGCGTCGGAACTGGGCGATCTCGACGCGCGCCTCGACGCGCTGGCAGATGCATGGATCGCGCAGGATGCCACGGCGTTACCGCCGCCGGTTTCCTTCGCATCGCCGGCCACGCTGCCTGCGTCGGTGCGGCTGGATGGCGTTCGCATCGCCATCGCACGCGATGCCGCGTTCGCCTTCATCTATCCCGCAAACCTCGACGTCCTGCGTGCCGCGGGCGCGACACTGCATTTCTTTTCCCCCGTGGCGGGCGATCCGCTGCCGGCGTGCGACGCCGTGTGGTTGCCGGGTGGTTACCCCGAGTTGCATATCGATGCGCTCGCCGCGCGTGATGACCTGCGACGCGACCTGCGCGCACATGTGGAGGCAGGCCGTCCCTTGCTCGCGGAATGCGGCGGCCTGCTCTATGCGCTGGACCGCCTCGCCGATCGCGACGGACACGAAGGCACGATGGCGGGTCTGCTGAAAGGGCACGCGGCGATGCAGCCGCGCCTGGCGGCACTTGGCATGCAAGGTGTCGACCTGCCCGAAGGCGCGTTGCGCGGGCATTCGTTCCATTACGCGCAGGCCTCCATCGATGCGACGCCGCTGGCGGGCGCCAGCAATCCCCATGGCGGACCCACGGCCGAGAAGGTGTACCGGCGTGACCGCATGACGGCGAGCTTCGTGCACTTCTACTTTCCGTCGAATCCCGACGCGGCGTTGCGCCTGTTCCTGCGATGACGCTGGCGTTCGCCATGGTGCTTGCCCTGCTGCTCGACGCGGTGTTCGGCGAGCCTCGGCGGTTCCATCCGTTGGTCGGATTCGGTGCGCTGGCGAGCGCCATCGAGCGACGGTTTTACGCCGATCGCCGGCGTGCCGGTGTCATCGCGTGGTGCCTGGCGGTAGTGATACCGGTGCTCCTGCTTGGGTGGATCCGCGCCGTGTCGCCTACGCCGCTGGCATTCGCTATCGACGTACTGGTGCTGTACTTCGCCCTTGGTCGCCAGAGCCTCGGTGAGCATGCGCGGCCCGTGGCGGATGCCTTGCGCGATGGCGACCTCATCGCCGCGCGCGCGGCCGTGGGCCGGATGGTGAGTCGCGATACGGCGGTGCTCGACAGCACGCGCGTGGCGGCCGCCGCCACGGAATCCGTGCTCGAGAACGGGCATGACGCGGTGTTTGGTGCGCTGTTCTGGTTCGCCCTGCTCGGCGCGCCCGGTGCCCTGTTGTTCCGCCTCGCCAACACGCTCGACGCCATGTGGGGCTACCGCACGCCGCGCTACGAACGATTCGGCTGGGCGGCGGCGCGTGCCGACGACGTGTTGGGTTTCGTCCCCGCGCGACTTACCGCGCTCACCTATGCGGCCGTGGGGGATTTCGCGGCCGGCCTGCGTTGCTGGCGCGCGCAGGCGCCCACGTGGGACAGCCCGAACGCGGGTCCGGTCATGGCCGCGGGGGCGGGTGCCCTGCGCGTCAGTGTCGGTGGCGCGGCGCCTTATCACGGTCGCTGGGAAGATCGCCCCGCGTTGGGCGAGGGCGAACCGCCTGATGAGGATTCCATCCGTCGGGCGCTGCGCCTGGTCGATCGCGGCGTCGTGGCATGGGTGGTCGCCGTGATGCTCGTGGGAGTCGCCGCGCATGCTTGAGCACGGTGGTCGCCTGGGCCGCGCGGTTCGTGACTACGGCACGCCCCGCGAGCAGTGGCTGGACCTGTCGACGGGAATCAGCCCGATGGCGTGGCCCGTGCCCCCGATTCCTCCGTCAGCGTGGCATCGCCTGCCGGAGGACGACGATGGCCTGCTCGCGGCGGCGCACGCCTATTACGGCGGAGAGTACCTGCTGCCGGTGGCCGGTTCACAGGCCGCCATCGCCGCGCTGCCACGTTTGCGCACGCCGTCGCGCGTTGCGGTAGCGGCGCCGGCGTATGCGGAGCATGCCCACGCGTGGCGGCAGGCCGGACACGAGGTCATAACGCTGCCGTTCGCCGAGATGGTCGCGCGCGCGGCGGACTTCGATGTCGCGGTCGTCGTGCGGCCGAACAATCCGACGGGGGAGTTCGCCGGCCGCGCGACGTTGTTGGCCTTGCACGCGAACCTGGCGCGCAACAACGGCGCACCCTGGCTTGTCGTCGATGAAGCCTTCATCGATACACGCCCTGGCGAGAGTCTTTGTGGTGAGACGCGCGACGGTCTTATCGTCCTTCGTTCCGTCGGCAAGTTCTTCGGGCTCGCCGGGGCGCGTGCAGGATTCGTCGCTGCGTGGCCCACGCTGATCGAAGCGCTCGCCGAAACGCTCGGGCCCTGGACGCTTACCGGCCCGAGCCGCCATGTCGTGGCGCTGGCGCTGGCGGATCACGCGTGGCAGGCATCCGCGCGGGAAGGGTTGCGCACCGCGTCCGGTCGGTTGGCGGAAGGGCTGGCTCGGCGCGGCCTGCCACCAACGGGTGGGTGTGAGTTCTTCCAGTATTGCGTGCATCCCGACGCGGGTCGGCTGCATCGCGCACTCGCACGGCACGCCGTCCTGGTCCGGCATTTCGATCAACCACAGGCGTTGCGCTTCGGTTTGCCGGGCGACGATGCCGCCTTCGCGCGACTGGATCGCGTCCTTTCCGAGGTGCTCGCATGAGTGCACGTGTCCTCATGGTGCAGGGTTGCACGTCGGATGCCGGAAAGAGCACCGTCGTCGCCGCGCTATGTCGCTGGCTGCGTCGTCGCGGCGTTTCCGTCGCACCCTTCAAACCGCAGAACATGGCGCTCAATTCCGCCGTGACGGTGGATGGCGGCGAGATCGGTCGCGCGCAAGCGGTGCAGGCACAGGCCGCGGGTGTGCCGCCGCATACCGACTTCAATCCCGTGCTGCTGAAACCGAACAGCGATACCGGCGCGCAGGTGATCGTGCACGGCCATCCCGTGGGCAACATGGATGCCGTGGGTTACCACGCTTACAAGCGCGTCGCGATGGACGCGGTGCTCGTTTCGCACCGGCGTCTGGTCGAGGCGTACGACGCCGTGATCGTGGAAGGCGCCGGCAGTCCCGCCGAGATCAACCTGCGTGACCGCGACATCGCGAACATGGGTTACGCGGAAGCGGTCGATTGTCCCGTCGTGCTCGTCGCCGATATCGATCGCGGTGGCGTCTTCGCCCACCTCGTCGGCACCCTGTCCGTGCTTTCAGAGAGTGAGCGCGCGCGCATCGCGGGCTTTGTCATCAATCGTTTTCGCGGCGACATCTCGCTGTTGCAGCCGGGACTCGACTGGCTGGAGCGTGAAACCGGCAAGCCCGTGCTCGGCGTGCTGCCTTACCTTCACGGCATGGTGCTTGAAGCGGAAGATGCGTTGCCGCGTGGCACGGACATCCGCCCCAATGCGCGGCTTCGCGTCGCCGTACCGGCACTGCCGCGCATCAGCAACCACACCGATCTGGACGCGTTACGCCTGCATCCCGACGTCGAATGTGTCTTCGTGGGCCCGGGAGAAACCTTCCCACCGTGCGACCTGATCGTGCTGCCGGGTTCGAAGTCGACGCGCGCCGACCTCGCATGGCTGCGCACACAGGGCTGGGACGCCGCCATCCTGCGTCATGTGCGATATGGCGGCCGCGTGATCGGCATCTGCGGCGGCATGCAGATGCTCGGCCGCGCCGTGCACGATCCCGATGGCATCGAAGGTCCCGCGGGTTCCAGCGACGGTCTGGGCCTGCTCGATCTGGAAACGACGCTGGCGCCCGTGAAGCAGCTGCGCAACGTGCGTGGCCGCCTCGCCGACAGCGATGCCGCCGTGACCGGCTACGAGATTCATTGCGGCATCAGCAACGGCCCTGACATGGCGCGTCCCGCGGTCTGGCTGGACGACGGTCGCGGCGATGGTGCGCGGTCGGATGACGGCCTCGTGGTCGGCACCTATCTGCATGGCGTTTTCGATCACCCCGAGGCACTGGCCGCATGGCTTGGCGACGCGGGATTGATGGCGGCCGCGCCGTTGGACATCCACGCGCTGCGCGAGGCGACGCTGGAACGGCTCGCCGATGTCATCGAGGCGCACATGGACACCGCTGTCCTCGACCGGCTCCTGGGATGTTCGCCATGCTGACCCTGATCCTCGGCGGCGCACGTTCGGGCAAGAGCGCACTCGCGGAACGCCTTGCCATGGAAAGCGGCCGCGATGTCGTCTACATCGCCACGGCACAGGCGCTCGATGGCGAGATGGCGGAGCGCATCGCGCACCATCGTTCGCGACGGCCCGCTGCGTGGCAGTCGATTGAAGAGCCCCTGGCGCTGTCGTCCATGCTGCGTGAACAAGCGCACGCCGATCGCTTCCTGCTCGTGGATTGCCTCACGCTTTGGCTGTCGAACCTCCTCGGCATCGACGACGGTGCGCACTTCAACGTGGAGCACGACGCGTTTCTGGAAAACGTTTCGTCGCTGCCCGGTGACATCGTTTTCGTCAGCAACGAAGTCGGCCTGGGCATCACGCCGCTGGGCGAACTCACCCGCCGCTTCGTCGACGAAGCGGGCCGCCTCCACCAATCCCTGGCACAACGCTGCGATCGTGTCGTCTTCGTCGCCGCGGGCCTTCCCCTGACCCTGAAAGGAACACCTCCATGAATGACTGGCTCGCGGCGGCTGCCCGCGTTCCGGACCCCGCCACTGCCCAGGCCGCCCAGGCCAGGCAGGGCACGCTGACCAAGCCGCCGGGTTCACTCGGCCAACTCGAGGCGCTCGCCATCCAGCTCGCCGGTTTGCAGGGACGTGAACGGCCGCGCGCCGACCGTGTCTGGATCGCCGTCTTCGCCGGTGACCACGGCATCGCGGCGGAAGGCATCTCGGCATTTCCGCAAGCGGTCACGGGTGAGATGCTGCGCAACTTCGCGGGCGGCGGGGCGGCGATCGCCGTGCTCGCGCGCGAGCTCGGTGCCACGCTGGAAGTGGTGAACCTCGGCACCGTGAATGACCCGGGCGAGATCGCCGGCGTGCGTCGCCGGATCATCGCGGCGTCCACCGCGAATTTCTGCGACGACGCGGCGATGACCGACGCGCAGCTCGACGCGGCCTTTGCCGCGGGCGTGGCGAGCGTCGGCGAAGCGATGAAGGCCGGTGCGGATATCTATATCGGCGGCGACATGGGCATCGGCAACACCACGGCGGCCAGCGCGCTGGCCTGCGCGCTGCTCGGTGAATCGCCGGACACGCTCACGGGTGCCGGCACCGGACTGGATGCACGAGGCATCGAGCACAAGGTGGAGGTCATCGCACGCGCGTTGCGCACGCACGCCACCGCGGATACCGCGCGCGAACGCCTGCGCCGTCTTGGTGGATTCGAGATCGCCGCCCTGGCAGGTGCGTTCGTCGCCGCGGCACAGCGCGGCCTGCCCGTGCTGGTCGATGGCTTCATCACCAGCGTCGCCGCGCTCGCCGCCGTGTCGCTACGCGCCGACGTTCGTCCGTGGCTGGTTTTCGCGCACCGATCGCAGGAACGTGGGCACGCCCGCGTGCTCGCCGCGCTCGAGGCGGAGCCACTACTCGACCTGCATCTGCGTTTGGGCGAGGCCAGCGGCGCGGCGGTTGCCGTACCCCTGCTTCGACTGGCCTGCGCACTACACAACGGCATGGCGACCTTTGCCGAGGCCGGCGTCTCCGAGGCATGAGCATCGACCTGCTGAGGCACGGCGACACGGGGCAACGCAGCTACCGTGGGCAGCTCGACGATCCGCTGACGGAACTCGGCTGGCGGCAGTTGCGCGAGTCGGTCGAAGGCCGCGAATGGGATCGCGTGGTGTCGTCGTCGATGTCGCGCTGCGCACGCTTCGCGGCGGAACTGGCTGAGCGGCGTGGGCTGCCGTTGCGTATCGACGCGCGTCTCGCCGAATACCACTTCGGTGACTGGCAAGGCGTTCCCATCGAGGAGATCGCGGAGAAAGACGGGGATGCGTTGGGTCGCTTCTGGGCCGATCCCGTCGCCCATCCACCGCCGGGGGCGGAAACCTTCGCGGCGTTCCAATCCCGTCTCTCCAGCGCGCTCGACGATGTCGCTAACGAGGCGACCGAATCGCGCGTGCTGGTGGTGACGCATGGCGGTGCGATTCGCCTGCTGCGTTGCATGGCCGAGTGTCGCGGGTTCGGCGACATGGCGGGCATCGACGTGCCGCACGCGTCTCTGCACACGATCGCGTGGGAACCGCGATGCGTGGACTGATCGTCGCCTTCGGATTCCTCACGCGGCTGCCCGTGCCCCGTGTGGCGATCGATGCCGAAGCGCAGGCGGCGTCGCTGAAGTGGTACCCGCTGGTCGGGCTGGCGTTGGGCGTTTTGCTGGTTGGCGCATCGGCGTTGTTGCACGCGATGCCGGTGCTACCGGCCGCGGCGATGCTTCTCGTGGCGTGGGTCGCGTTGACCGGCGCCTTGCATCTGGATGGCCTGGCCGACAGCGCGGACGCGTGGATCGGCGGCATGGGCGATCGCGAGCGCACCCTGTCGATCATGAAGGATCCACGCAGCGGTCCGGCGGGCGTCGTCGCGCTCGTGCTGGTCCTGCTGCTGAAGTTTTCGGCGCTGGCGACGTTGGCCAACCCATGGCTGTTGCTGTTGCCACCGCTGCTCGGTCGCGGTGCCGTCGTCGCGTGGTTCCTGACGACGCGTTACGTGCGCTCGCAAGGACTCGGCGAGCCGTTGCGCGGTGCGCCGGCCACGGGGTGCCGTATCGCGGTGCTGCTTTCCGTCATCGCCTGCCTGTGCTTCGGCAAGGCCGGCCTACTGGCGCTGGTCGCCGCCGTCATCACGGGCTGGGTATGGCGCCGCGCATGCGTCGCGCGGCTGGGCGGTTTCACAGGCGACACCGCAGGCGCGCTGGTGGAACTGGTGGAAGCAACCACCCTGGTCGCCCTGGTGGCGCTACACCCGTAGCACCCGCGGAAGCCCGCTTTCCGCGGGGGCAGCATTCTGTGGGCCCAGCTTTCTCTGGCCCCAGCTTTCTCAGGGCCCAGCTTTCTCAGGGCCCAGCTTTCTGTGGGAGCCGCTTCAGCGGCGATGCTCGCGGAACGGCCGCCTATCGCCGCTGAAGCGGCTCCCACACAAAGCGCGTAGGAGCTACGCGCCAACCTCGATTACGCGCCAACCTCGCGCATCCACGCATCCATGCCACCCTCGACATTGAAGACCTGGGTGAAACCGTGCGCCACGAAGCGCTGGGCCGCCGGGCGGCTGGAGACACCGACGTTGCAGATGAAGGCGATCGGCGTGTCCTTCGGCAGCTGGGCCAGGCCTTCGTAGCCTTCGTCCTCGAGGATGCGCGCACCGTCGATCGGCGCGACCATCGCGCGGGCGTGTGCGGTGCGAACGTCGACCAGCACCACGTCGCCCGCATCGAGCTTCGCCTTGAGGTCCTGCACGCTCATCGAGCCGATCTCGACCGCGCCAGGGAATTTCAGGCTGAGGCCCTCGCCCTGCACGGTGGACACCCAGTCGATCACGATGCCCTTGGCGCGCGCCGCGCTGCCCGGATCGAAATGCACTTCGATGCCGCTGGCGACGACCACGATGTCGTGATCACCGGCCGGCGCGAGCTGGAAGCCGGCGCTGTGGTCCGGACCGATTTCCAGGTGCAGCGCCATGCCCTGGGCATTGGCCATGCCACCACGGATCGCCTCGGCGGCTTTCTCGGTGATCGTGATTTCCGGCGGCGTGCGGTCCGGCAGTTCGGCACCGAACAGCGTGTACAGCTCGCCGCTGGTGTACATCTGGCGGATGATGTCCGAGCCGCCGACCAGCTCACCCTTCACGTAAAGCTGCGGGATCGTCGGCCACTGGCCGTATTCCTTGATGCCTTCGCGGATTTCCGGGTCCTGCAATACGTCGACCGTGTGGTAAGCCGGGATCACGTCGTTGAGGGTGTTGATCGCCGCGGCGGAGAAACCGCACATCGGCTGCTGGCGCGAACCCTTCATGAACAGCACGACGTCGTGCTGGCCGAGGAGGGTTTCGATGCGCTCGCGGGTGGGTGTATCGAGGGCCATGGGGTCACCGCGGAAAGGAAAGGGAGCCATTTTACCGGCATCCACCGCACATGGGCCCGATCCGGTCCGTTTCAACCCGCTACCGACACCCCGGCCCCGCGCAGCGCCGACAGATCGGCCCGGCAATCGGCCAGCGGGGCGAAGCCCAGCACGGCTTCCGGCGAGGGCAGCACGGTCTCCCGGCTGGCCCGGCCCAGCGGGGTGACCCGCTCGGTCCAGTGGATCAGCTCCATGGCGCCCGTGGCGTCCTCGACCAGCGCGGTGCAGTGCTCGACCCAGTCACCGTCGTTCAGGTAAAGGATCCCTTCGATCGGACGGACGTGGCCGAAATGGATGTGCCCGCAGATGTGGCCGTCCAGGCCGCGCTCGCTGGCGTCCCGGGCGACCCGCTGCTCGTAGCCGCGGATGTAGTCCAGGGCGGCACCGACGTGGGACTTCAGGATGATCGACAGCGGCAGGTAGGGCAGTTCCAGGCGCAGGCGCACGGCGTGCACGCGGCGGTTCGCCCAGCAGATGAAGCGGTGCAGGGTGTCGCCCAGCCACGCAATCCAGCGGCGGCCGACGTGCTCGGGATCGAACTCGTCGCCGTGACTGACCCGGTAGCGGCGGCCGTCCGCGCCTTCGTGGATGGCATCCAGTTCGACGCGGATGCCGGCGATGCTCGAGCCCGCCAGGCCGCGCATCTGGTAGTCGTGGTTGCCGGGGATGTAGATCACCTCGACGCCGCGCGCGGCGATCGCGACCAGTTCCGCCAGGACGGCGCTATGGTCCGGATGCCACCAGTGGCGCTTGGCCAACGCTTCCAGGTCGACGATATCGCCGACAAGGTAAAGACGCTCGCACTCCAGGTGACGGAGAAAATCGAGGAGGTAAGCTGCCTTGCAATCAGGCGTGCCGAGGTGCACGTCGGAGATGAAGGCGCTGCGACAGATGAGCTTCGCCATGGCATCGGTTCCCGGGGTTGTCCCGGGTGCCCAGTCTCGGGGCCGGAGGTAACCGGGGCGTGGCGGCGGTGTTGCAGCCGTGTTGCGGTGCGATCAGCGAGGAAGCTCGCGCAATGCCGCCCGGGCCTCGGGCAGGATCAACTCCACCCATGTGCCGTACTGCGCCGCCGAGGGGTGCAGGCCATCGTCCACCAGCAGGTCGGGCCGGGCGCCCGCCTGGCGCGAAGCGGCCGTCACGTCGACCCAGCGTGCGTGCATCCGCAGGGTTTCGTCCCGCGCGATGGCATTGAACGTATCGATCTCCCGGCCTATCGCGGCGCGGTCACGACCTTCGGCGAGCGCGAAAGCGGTGGCGCCCCAGTCCGGAATGGACACGACGACCACGCGGCGGGCGTCGCCC
>DATNJP010000139.1:0-6415 GCA_035603855.1 Luteibacter sp.
CAGGACATCACCGATCCTGACGTGGTGCACCGCTTCGGTGCCGTCGTGGGCGATTGGGAACACCTGGATCATCTCTACCTGCTGACGATCGCCGACATCATCGGGACCAGCCCGAAGCTCTGGAACGCGTGGAAGGACCGCCTGCTGGCGGACCTCTACACGGCCACCCGGTTCGCCTTGCGCAGCGACCTCACGCCGCCCGGCCATTCGGAAGTGCGCGTGCGCGAATGCCGCGAGCGAGCCATGGGCATGCTGGCCGCCGAACAGATGTCCACCGACGACGTCGCCAGGGTGTGGGCCGAGTTTCCCGATACCAGTTTCCTCCGCCACCGGCCCGAGCAGATCGCCTGGCAAACCGCGGCGATCGTGCGCGCCCATGGCGCCACGCCGCTGGTGGAAGTGCATCCGTTCTCGGTGCGTGGCAGCACCGAACTCTTCATCTACACGCCCGACCGCGACGGTTTGTTCGCCACGGTGACGGCCGTGCTCGATCGCCTGCGCTTTTCGGTGGTGGAGGCGCGCGTCCTCGTTTCCCGCACCGGCAAGGCGCTCGATACCTTCCTCCTGCTGGAATCGGATTCGCAGGCTCCGGCGTCGTTGCAACGGGCCGAGGAATTGCGCGCGCGCATGTTGCGTGCCCTCGAGCAGCCGGCGGGGCAGGGTCCTTCCAAGCGCAGCCTGTCGCGTCACCTCCGGCATTTCCAGATGACGCCGCGCATCGAGTTCGTCGATGCCGGCGACCGCACGCAACTCGCGCTGGTATGCACCGATCGCCCCGGCTTGCTTGCCGCCGTCGCCCAGGCGCTGGCCGAAGCGCAAGTGCGGGTGCATGATGCGCGCATTGCCACGTTCGGCGAACGTGTCGAGGATTTCTTCCAGCTTACCGATCGAAGCAACGCGGCTCTTTCACCCGCGCAACGGAACACCGTGCGGATCTGCCTGCTGCGCCACATCGGTTCCGAAAACCCCAGGACCCCCGTACATGCAGATACAGACACTTGAATCCCTGATCGACGACGCCTTCGAACGGCGCGCCGATCTCACCCAGAACGAAATCGAAGGCAACCTCCGTGACGCCGTCGACCAGGTGCTGAACCTGCTCGAATCCGGCGAGCGCCGCGTGGCCGAGCCCGACGGCAAAGGCGGCTGGACCGTCAACGCGTGGCTGAAGAAAGCGGTGCTGCTGTACTTCCGCATGAATGGCAATCGCGTCATGGACGGCGGCCCGTCGAGCGCCTTCGACAAGGTGCCGCTGCGCTTCACCGACGGCGACGCCCTGGAATACGCGAACCTTGGCGCGCGGGTCGTCCCCGGAGCGCTCGTGCGCCGCGGCGCGCACATCGCGAAGGACGCCGTGCTGATGCCGAGCTACACCAACATCGGCGCTTATGTCGGAGCGGGCACCATGGTCGATACCTGGGCCACGGTGGGTTCCTGCGCGCAGATCGGCGCAAACGTGCACCTGTCCGGCGGTGTCGGCATCGGTGGCGTGCTGGAACCGCTGCAGGCCAATCCCACGATCATCGAGGACAACTGCTTCATCGGCGCGCGCTCCGAGGTGGTGGAAGGCGTGGTGGTCGAGAAGGGTTCCGTGATCGGCATGGGTGTGTTCCTTGGACAATCCACGCGCATCTACAACCGCGCCACGGGTGAGATCAGCTATGGCCGCGTTCCCTCGGGAAGCGTCGTCGTTTCTGGCAGCCTCCCGGCAAAGGACGGCAGCCACAGCCTGTACGCCGCGGTGATCGTGAAGCAGGTGGACGAGAAGACCCGCTCGAAGACCGGCATCAACGAACTGCTGCGCAGCGGCGACTGAGCCATGGCGATCACGGTCTACGGCTTGCCCACGTGCGATACCTGCAAGAAGGCGCGCAACTGGCTCACCCGATTCGAGGTGCCGCATGAGTTCGTCGACTACCGTGCGAACCCCGTGCCGCCCGCGACGCTGAAGTCGTGGGCGGAATCGCTCGGTGGATGGGAGAAGCTGGTCAATAAGGCGTCGACGACATGGCGCACGTTGCTGCCGCAGCGCAAGGACCCGCGCAGCGATCCCGAATGGACCCTGTTGCTCAAGGAATACCCTGCGCTGATCAAACGCCCGGTGGTGGTCGAGGGCGACGAGGTCTCGGTCGGTTTCAGTGACAACGCGTTCAAGAAGCGCTTTGGCAAATAATCCATGTCTCCCGTACTCGAACTGACCCGCGACCTCATTCGCCGCCGTTCCGTCACGCCGGAAGATGCCGGTTGCCTCGCGACGATCGCGGAGCGTCTCGCCGCGCTGGGCTTCCGCATCGAACACCTCCGCTACGCCGACGTGGACAACCTTTGGGCGACGCACGGCGGCGGTGACGGTCCCGTGCTGGCCTTTCTTGGCCACACGGACGTCGTGCCGACCGGTCCCGAGGACACGTGGCATTCGCCACCGTTCGAGCCGACGGAACGCGACGGCATGCTCTATGGACGCGGCGCGGCCGATATGAAGGGATCGGTAGCCGCCATGGTCGTGGCCATCGAGCGCTTCGTGAAAGCGCATCCGGCGCATGCGGGCACCGTCGGCTTGTTGCTGACCAGCGACGAGGAGGGCGTGGCGTTGCATGGCGTCCGTGAGGTCGTCGGGCACTTCGAAGCCACCGGCCAGCGCATCGACGCGTGCGTCGTAGGCGAACCGTCGGCGAAGGCCGTGCTGGGTGATCTCATTCGCGTGGGCCGCCGCGGTTCGCTCTCGGGAACACTGACCGTGCATGGCGTGCAGGGCCACGTGGCTTACCCGGAAAAAGCGAAGAACCCGATCCACGCCTTCGCACCGGCGCTGTCCGCGCTGGCGTCGGAGCGTTGGGACGAAGGCAACGCCGATTTCCCGCCCACGTCGTTCCAGGTGTCCAACATCAACGCGGGCACGGGCGCGAACAACGTCATCCCCGGCGAACTGGTGGCGTTGATCAATTTTCGCTTCTCCACGGCGAGTACGGCCGACGGATTGCGTGAACGCGCCGAGGCCATCCTCCGTGCGCACGGCGTGGACTTTTCGATCGACTGGCACCTTTCCGGGCACCCCTTCCTGGCGACGCCGGGTGGACGCCTGCGCGATGTGGTGGTTGGTGTGTGCCGCGATCTCTGCGGCATCGACCCTGAGCAGAGCACGGGCGGTGGTACCTCGGATGGTCGCTTCATCGCCCCGATGGGCGCGGAAGTGATCGAGTTGGGACCGGTGAACGCGACGATCCACAAGGTGGACGAGTGCGTCTCGGTCGCCGACCTCGAAAAGCTTCCCGACCTTTACGAGGCCATCTGCGAGCGCATGCTGCGCTGACGGACGACATCACGGGTGGCGTGGCACCGATAGGAAGCCAGCGGTCGTTCGGTGATGCTCCCGGGGCTCGATAGGAGCCTGACGCAAGGAATGCACATGGGGGCCTTTACCAGGGCTGGCGTAACGATGCTGGCTCTTGCCGGAGCCGCACCGGCCGCCACGGCGACGACGCGTGACGAAACGAGTGTCGACGGCTTGACGATCCTCACGCTGGAAGCAGGCGACGATGCGGCCGACATCCGGCGGCAGATCGATCACCTGCTCGATGCGGGCACGAGGATCGCGGTCACGGGACCGGTATCGATACGGGAAGAGTCCCGGCCGGAGGGTGTCCATGCATGGCCCTCCACGAACACGATCGTTCTCGACCCCGCGGCGGGCCTCGGGATCTTCGGCTTCGACGCAGCAGATACGGAGCAGAGAATCGACCTGCTTCGCCAGTGGCCGTGGGCTGACGAGTCGCCGGGCCCGTCCAGCCGCGCGCGCAGGGACGCCGAGATGGTGGTGCCTGGAGGCTTCGCCCTTCGCAATGTTTCATTCGACCTGTCGGCCGCGTCGCCATCGTCGGCCTGCCAGGCCTTCCGGCGAAAACTGACGTCGTCGATCTTCACCTCGGTCGCTCCCAGCGACGACGTGCGGCGAGCCTTTCGCAAGGAGATGCGGCGTTGGTGCCAGTACGGCAACATCTCGCATCATCAGGCGGCCACGGCGCAGTTCAGCATCGAGCCGTTCTTCTCGAGCTTCGAACCGCGGCTCACGATCCTCACCGAGTGGGCATTGCTCCGGAACGAGGACCCGATCGCTCCCGAGCGGACCACGTACCTGTTCTGGGCGAAAACCGTGGGAGAAGGGGCTGGCAGTGGATTTTCCAGGAGGGACGGCAGCGAAGCCTATTACGACGATCAGCAGGGAGGGCTTCGGCGCCTGCTCGACGCATCGATCCACAGCGGGTGGGGGCCCATCGCGCCCGACGACCTGCTCACCGCGTGGCCATTGAACTCGACGTTTCCCCAGACCGGGAACACGCATGTGTTCGTCTGTGACGGACCGGGTGCATCCAAGCTGTTCGGGTGTCCCCGGCGATTGCGCCTGCGCAGTCTTTACCCCGCCGATTCCACCGACGGCGTCGTCACCGTATCGCTGGCCGAGCGCTTCATCGTCGGCGGCAGTGCGCAAGCCGGCATATCCGTCGACAACACCGGCAAGGTGACGCCCAGCTTCACGTTCAGCCTGAACTTCATGCGGTCGACCACCGACACGGCACAGTCGACCATGCAGCTGGCGCAGACCCGGACCAACGCCGATACCGTGTTCTATCGCACGACGCGATGGACCCCGGATGTGCCTGCGATTTACCGCTGGATCAAGGCCCGTAACCACAAGGGCAGCCTGGCGCAGGCAACGCCCCTCGCGTCCACGCTGAACCCTCGCTATGAAATCCTCTGGGAGGTGCCCCTGGAAGCGAACGCGGGTCGCAAGTTCAGCTATCACATCATCTACGAAGCCGGATGGAACACGTGCTTCAACGGTCCCATCTGCGCGACCCATCTCTGGCCACCGGATCGCTCGCTGCAACCCAAGGCACGCGTCGCGTGGAAGGACCGGCTTTCGCTCAGGATGCCGCTGGAGTAACCGGGATCAACGGCGTTTCGGAAAGACGGCGATCATGCCCGCATAGGGTTTGGTCATGAAGGCTGGCGCACCGACATAGCCATCGTCTGGCGTGACCGCCTGGGAAATCGTGCCGTCGAGGAACAACGCGTCGTGGCAGCCGATTTCGTCACGGAAGAGCCGCGCGAAGCTGTGGAAGTTCACCGGCGCGCGGCTGACCACGAAGACCACGACATGCGGCGTCTTCGCACAGACGCCGCTGCGCCACTTCATGCTGTCCGAACCGTTATCGAACTGCGTGTTGATGTCGCCGTCGATCACCAGCATGGGCCCGGACTGCGTCGCCCACCGGGGTTTCTTGCCAGCGGCACGGAACGCGTCGCTGGTGCGTACTTCCGCGGTGCCGTCGTCGTATACGGCGAACACGCCATTGGGCAGCAGCGAGAAATTGCCCGAGCGCGGATTGCCGTGCGCGAGGTTGAGCGGGACGAGGGTCTTGCCGTTCTCGACATAGAGGCCCAGTGGCTTGAACTCACGGTCATAGATGCCCGCGTTCGTGGCGAAGGCCAGCGGGCGTCCCTTGTTCGCGGTCCAGGTCTTCAGGGCCTCGAGGCCACCGAACGGTTGACCCGTATCGGGGTTACGCCAATACAGCTCGATGTCCTCCCGGCGCGTGTCCACCGAGACGGTGAAATAGGACTGGCTGTCGAAGACGATGTCGTGGCCGTCCACGGCGTCTGCCGGCTCCGCACAGCCGATGGCCAGCCCGGCAACGGCTGCGACGGCAAGGAGGCGGAGGGCGACGTGGCTGAGCATGCGGGGAATGAGGGGATGGAGCATCCCCCGATGTTCGCCGGGGTGGTCAGGCAGCGCAAGGGCCGCGGACGCGCCGTTCGCGGGGAAGGCGTAAACTCCGGCGTTTTGCCCCGATCCTTTCATCGCCATGCCTTATACGCCCATCGTCGCCACGCTCGGCTATGTGCTGTCCCCGGACGGCAATCGCGTCCTCATGATCCACCGCAACGCCCGCAAGGACGATCACCACCTGGGCAAGTACAACGGCCTGGGCGGGAAGATGGAGCCCGGCGAGGATATCGCCGCGTGCATGCGCCGGGAGATTCGCGAGGAGGCGGGGATCGAATGCCAGGAAATGAGCCTGCGCGGCACGCTCAACTGGCCGGGATTCGGCAAGCATGGCGAAGACTGGCTGGGCTTCATCTTCGTGATCACGCGCTTCGAGGGGACCCCGATGGAATCCAACCCCGAAGGCGCCCTGGAGTGGGTGCCCGTCGAGGGTCTGCTCGACCTGCCCATGTGGGAGGGCGACCGCCACTTCCTGCCGCTGGTTTTCGACACCGATCCGCGTCCTTTCCACGGCGTGATGCCGTACAAGGACGGGCGGATGGTGTCCTGGAACTTCAGCCGGCTTTAAGGGCATCGCCGCTGAAGCGGCTCCCACACAAGATCTGCCAGAGGCTTACCGGTAGCCGGCCT
>DATNJP010000140.1:0-11551 GCA_035603855.1 Luteibacter sp.
AGTACCAGCGGCGACTCACCCGTAGCGATCAACCACGACAGGCTGCGCCCTTCGGATTCCCACGAGCGCGCGTTCCTTGCCAGTGGTCCGGCATCGAGACCCGCCTCTTCCAGAACACGGTCGCTGCCAAGCAGGAGTTCACGCCCGTCCACGCGACCGGCGATGCCACGGCCAGCCAATGCGCGGACGTTCTCGACGGGCGACGTCGTCAGTTCCTTTTCTTCGCACGCATGCAACACCGCACGGGCCAGCGGGTGTTCACTGCCACGCTGCAAGGAACCGGCAAGACGAAGCAGATGGTCCTCATCGCCGTCGACGGCGGACACATGCACGACACGAGGCGTGCCGGAGGTCAGCGTGCCAGTCTTGTCGAACACGACGGAGGTAACGGCCGGTGCGCGCTCCAGCGCTTCGGTGTCCTTGATCAGGATGCCGAATCGGGCGGCGACGCCAGTGCCCGCCATGATGGCTGTCGGCGTGGCGAGGCCGAGCGCACAGGGACAGGCGATCACCAGAACGGCGACAGCGTAGATCACGGAAGTTTCGACGGAGACGCCGGCCAGGCGCCAACCTATGAACGTCAGCAATGCGATGACCAGGACCGCCGGCACGAACACCTGGCTGACCTTGTCCACGAGCTTCTGGATCGGTGCCTTGGCGGCCTGTGCGTCCTCGACCATGCGGATGATCCGGGAGAGCATCGATTCCGCACCCAGGGCACGGGTACGCACGAGCAGCCGCCCTTCCCCGTTGATGGCGCCGCCGGTGACTTTGTCGCCATGACCCTTGGTGACCGGCAGGCTTTCCCCGGTAATGAGCGATTCGTCGACATGACTGGCGCCGTCGATCACCTCGCCGTCCACCGGGAAGCGTTCGCCCGGCTTCACCGCGACGACGTCACCGATGCGCAGCGTGGAAACCGCGACGTCGTGCTCACCGCTTTCATCATGCCGTGTCGCGCGCTCGGGGCGCAGCGCTTCCAGTGCGCGGATCGCGCTTCCCGTCTGGCGCTTGGCGTGGCTTTCCAGGAACTTGCCGACCAACACAAGCGCGATGACCACGGCGGACGCTTCAAGGTACAGATGCGGCATCACACCAGGGGGCGCGGTGAGTGCGTTGTAAGCACTCAATCCGAAGCCCGCCGTGGTGCCGATCGCCACCAGGAGATCCATGTTGCTGCTGCCCGTGCGTAGCGCTTTCCAGGCGGCAACGTAGAAACGTGCGCCGAGAACGAACTGCACCGGTGTCGCGAGCGCGAATTCCAGCCAGACGGGCAGCATCCAGAGAACACCGAAGGGTTGCAGCACCATCGGCGCCACGAGCGGAATGGACAGCAGGATGGCGGCGGCCAGGGCCCAACGTTCGTGGAGCGCGCGCGCCTGTTGGGCCGCTGCCACCGCGTTCACGTCCTCGACCGGGCGGGCACCGTAACCGGCACGCTCGATGGCAGCGATCAGTACCGCCGGGTCGACATCGCCGAGCGTTTCAACCCGGGCCCGTTCGTTGGCGAGATTGACACTAACCCGTGCCACGCCAGGAAGGCGCTCCAGTGCGCGCTCCACGTGCGAGACACAGCCGGCACAGGTCATGCCTTCAATCGCGAACTCGGACAGTTCCACCATACGGGAAGTGTTCATGGGTCGAATCCTTGAGGTGTTGGTTAGCCACAAGGTTCAACCTTTCCATCGTGGCAAGGTCAAGCCTTTTCGCTGAACGTTGTTTCACCGCTCATCGGAGGGACTGGTCGTCGCGCAGCGACTGGCTTGCCAGGTCGACGAAGGCACGCACTTTTCGCGCCGCATGGCGCCCTTCGTGGTGCATGACGTGGATCGGCAGGGGGAATGCCTCCTGCTCCCGCAACACCTCGACCAGGCGTCCGGACGTGAGGTGATCGGCGACCATGTAGGACGCCACGCGCGTGATGCCGAAGCCCTCCAGTGCCGCGTCGATGGCCGCATCGTTCGTTGATACATTCAGCCGCGGGCGCACGCGGACAATCGTCGTCTGCTCGCCGGCGGTGAAGCGCCAGTCGACCGAGGGCGTGATGCCGCTCGCCATGATGATGGTGTGCTCGGCGAGATCGGCGAGGGACGCCGGTGTGCCGCGCTGCGCCAGATATCCCGGCGACGCGCAGACCACCCGTCGCACCTGCCCGACGCGCAGGGCGTGATACCCCGAATCCTGCAAGGCGCCGATGCGTATCGACACATCCACCCCTTCGTCGACCATGTTGACCACGCGGTCGAGGAACCGGCATTCCACTTCGGTATCGGGGTACCGGCGAAGGTATTCCGTGACAACGGGGACCACGCGCATGCGCCCGAACATGGTCGACGAGCTGACCACCAACCTGCCCCGCACCGCTCCATGCGAGCCGGTCGCGGCTTCCTCGGTTTCCGTGACATCGGAAAGGATGCGCCGGCAGTCGTTGGCGTAACGCGCCCCGACTTCCGTAACGCGCACCACCCGGGTAGTGCGTGTCAGCAACCGTACGCCCATGACTTCTTCGAGCTCGGTCACGGCCCGCGTGGCCACGGGCGGCGACAGCTTCATCTTTCGCGCGGCGGCGGCAAATCCACCCTCGTCCACGACGGCGACAAATATCGCCATTGCATGTAATCGGTCCATATTATTTCACTCTACGCAATGATGTGCGATTACGATGAGTGATTATAATCTCTCGGCGGCTTATTCGAGCGGTAACCGGGCTGCTGGAATGGGTGTGCCTTGGCGAAGGCCGGTAGCTCGAAACAGCGCTGTCCCAGCGCCGCCACCGCGGGAAACGCCGCAAGATCCAGTCCATTGATCTCCGCCAGGACGATCTGGCCCGCGATGCAGATATCGGCCACGGTCGGCGTGGCCCCTAGTGCGAACGGACTTGGCGGCCGCCGCGTAAGCAGGCGCTCGTAGGTCGCCAGCCCTTCCAGCGTCCAATGCCGGTTCCAGGACTCGACGGCCGACGCATCCGCACCCAAAGCCTCCGCCAGATACTTGCGAACGCGCGGCACGACAAGCGGATGCGCATCGGCGGCCGACACCATGGCGAGAGACCGGGCATAGGCGCGCTCTTTCGCGTCGGCAGGCAGTAGCCGGGGCTCCGGCTGGATGTCGTCCAGATACTCCATGATGGCCAGCGACTGGAAGATGCGGTGGCCGTCGTGAACGAAGGTGGGCACCACGTGCTCCGCGTTCACTTGCGCATAGTCGGCATCGAACTGGCGGCCGGAAAGGATATCGATCTCGATCTCTTCGAAGCCGAGGTTCTTCAGCCCAAGCGCGACCCGGACGCGGAACGCGGCATTCGAGCGCCAGAAACCATAGAGCTGGATAGTCATTGCATGTGATCCCGCATTTGACGAAGAATGGTTGTTGATTCACAATAGTTGTATGAACACAACTAAATCAGGTGCCGTGCGGCCCGCGACGCATCCGAACCTCATTCTCGGCATCTGTTGCCTGAGTCTCCTGATGATTGCGATGGACATGACCATCGTCACCGTCGCGCTCCCATCCATCCGGCAAGACCTAGCCGCATCGATCTCCGGACTGCAATGGGTGATCGATGCGTACACCATGGTTGTGGCGAGCCTGCTGATGCTGGCTGGCTCGATGGCCGATCGTTTCGGCCGTCGTCGCGTGTTCCAGTCCGGCATGGCGCTCTTCATGCTGGGCTCCCTGCTCTGCAGCATCGCCCCGAATATCCAGGGCCTGGTGGCTTTCCGGATCATCCAGGCGCTGGGCGCGACGATGCTCAATCCGGTCGCCATGTCGATCATCGCCAACACCTTCCATGAACCCAGGGAACGCGCTCGCGCCATTGGCGTCTGGGGAGCCGTCGCCGGCGTGTCGATGGCACTGGGACCCGTGATCGGCGGTGCGCTCACGGCGAGCGTTGGCTGGCGTTCGATCTTCTGGGTGAACCTGCCCGTGGGTGCCGCGGCCATGTTGCTGGCGGCTCGCTTCATTCCCGAATCGAAGGCGCCCCGGCCACGACGCATCGATCCGGTCGGACAAGTACTGGTGTTTATCATCCTCGCCGCCGTGACGTATGCCGTGATCGAAGGCCCGCATGCCGGTTGGGGCTCCACGACCATCGTCGGCCTGTTCTCTGTCGCCGCGCTTTCGCTGGTCGCGCTGCTTATCTATGAGCCGCGACGCCACGAGCCCCTGATCGACATCCGGTTCTTTCGCAGCGCCCCTTTCAGCAGCGCGACGCTGATCGCGATATGCAGCTTCGCCGCGTTCTCCGGCTTCCTGTTCCTCAACGCGTTGTACCTGCAGGAAGTACGCGGGCTGTCGGCGTTTCACACAGGCTTGTGCACCCTGCCCCTCGCCGTGGCCACGATCGTGTGCTCCCCGTTCTCGGGGCGCCTCGTTGGCACATACGGCACGCGTCCTTCGTTGCTGGCGTCGGGTACGGCCATGGTGATCAGCGCCCTCATGATGACGCAGCTGACGACAACGACACCGATTCCGCTGTTGTTGTTCACGTACGTCATCTTCGGTATCGGCTTCGGCATGGTGAACGCCCCTATCACCAACACGGCCGTCTCCGGCATGCCCAAGGCGCAGGCAGGCCTGGCGGCTGCCGTTGCGTCGACCAGCAGGCAGATCGGCGCATCGCTTGGCGTCGCGCTCGCAGGCACGATCCTGGGATCGCACGTGCACAACGGCTTTGCCGAGGCGTCGCATCCTTTCTGGTGGCTGATTGTCGGCGGCGGCGTCACCGTGCTCTTGCTTGGCTGGCTATCCAGCACCCCCTGGGCACACGACACGACGCGCCACGCGGCACATTTGCTGGAAGAGACACCTGCCGGAGCGGCAGCATGATTCCGCACGCCAATAGTGGCACCGAAGCCGACGCCATCTGGCAACTGATGGTTGGCCTGGTATGGGAAACACGCAGCGAATGGCGGCGGAATGTCGCCAACGCCACTGGCCTGCCCTTCAGCCGTGCGCGCATCCTGTGGCGGCTTGTGGATGCGCCGATGACCCTGAAGCAGATCTCCGACGAGACAGGCAGCGATGCACCGGCCACCACGGTGTCGGTCAACGACCTCGAGGACCGGGGGCTGGTCGAGCGGCACCCTCACCCGGAGAATCGGCGAGCGAAGCTGGTTTCGCTAACGCGCGCGGGCAAGAACATGGTCGACCTGATCGTAGACACCGTGCGCGACGATGCACCGCCAGGCTTCCAGCACCTTTCAAAGACGGATCTGGCGCACCTCCGCCGGATCCTGGAGCGGGTGAATCGAAGCGAGGGCTGACGCGACGCGCGCTTTCAGGGAGTACCAAATGCATTCTCGAGTCGACCGATGCCGTCGACTTCGACCGCGACCACGTCGCCCGACGAAAGAAACCTTGGGGGATTCATTCCTATCCCCACGCCACTGGGTGTCCCCGTGGCGATAATGTCTCCGGGCATCAGCGTCATGCCGGCGGAAATCGATGCGATGAGCGTCGGGATATCGAAGATCAGCTCAGTCAGGCTCGCGTCCTGACGCAATTCACCATTGACCCAGGTCCGGATTCGCAGATCCGATGGGTCGATTTCATCGGCCGTGGTGATCCAGGGGCCCATCGGGCAGAAGCCATCCAATCCCTTTCCCAGGAACCATTGACGATGGTTTTTCTGCCGGTCGCGGGCGGTGACGTCGTTGATGATGGTGTAGCCCCAGACATGACGCCATGCGGACTCCCTGGGGATGTTGATTCCACCTTTCCCGATCACCACGGCCAGTTCGCCTTCGTAGTCCACGGCGGCGGTGACGCCAGGGTGCAGCGGCACGTGCGCCCCCGTCCCTATAACCGAGGTGGCAGGTTTGGTGAAAACGGCGGGATAGTCGTCGATCACATCATCCGGACGTGCGCCCGCTTCGAATCCGCTTCTCGAGAATTCCTTCGCGTGGTCGCGGTAGTTCTTGCCGACGCAGAAGATATTGCGTCGCGGGGACGGAATGGGCGCAAGCAACTGGACGTCGCGAAGGGGAAGTTCTTCCCCCACACCTGATGAGTCGACGGCTACCCGGCCATCGCTCTCGATCAATTCCAGCATCGTGGAGAGATCGATTCGCCGTACGACTCCCGCCCGTTCATCGACGGCTCCGACGCACCGCTTGCCTTCGTAAACGTACGTTGCGAACTTCATGCGTTGCACCTCGTCTCCGCGCGTCGTGTTTCAACGAATCACGTGGCCGATCCGTCGCGGGGTGCGTACTGCATCTCACCCCCACCAAAGGACCAGTCCTCGCGGCCCGTGTCCACGAGATTGATCCAGACATCTTCCTTTCGGATACCGGTGCGCTCGTGGATCAGGTCGGCGACGGTCCGGTAGAAGGCCTTCTTCACATCGACGCTTCGCCCGGCGACCCAGGTGACTTGAATAAAGACGATGTCGGGCGAATAGCTGATGCCGAGATAGCCATCGCTCGGATAGATGAGTTCGTCATCGTCGTGCCGCGTCACGACCTGGAACTTGTCGTTGATGGGAACGTTCGCCGTGCGGGTCATCGCGTCATAGATCGAAGCGGTGATCTGGCGAATGGCATCGGGCTTCACCCGACGGTTGACGTCAATGCGTGCCAGTGGCATCTCGCGCTCCTCTCGATCGACTTACCAGGCCTGATTGCCTGTGATCAGCATAGGATGACGACAGGTATGCGACAAGCGCATAATTCGCATAAACATGATGCGCGTGGTGCAAGATGATCGAAGACCTGCAAGCCTTTGTCGCCGTCGTGGAGGCCACATCGCTGAGTAAGGCAGCGACGCGACTGCACATCACCCAATCCGCGGTTTCGAGGCGCCTGCAGCAGCTCGAGAGCCGTCTCGACGGCGTCCTTCTCGACCGAGCCCATCGCCCGCCCTCGCTTACGCCGCTCGGTACACGCGTGTACGAGAGCGCCAAGGTGATCCTTCAGCAGGTGGACGCTCTTGTATCGCTTGCCGATGCACGATCGGAACCCAGCGGCCTTTTTCGACTCGGATTTTCGCTTGGCCTCGGTGACGGCATGCTGGAGCGGGTCGTAGAGCAATTGCACGGCGACTTTCCCAAAGTGCGATTGCAGGTTCGTAGCGACTGGGGCCGCGGCCTCATGGAACACCTGGAAGCGAATCTGCTGGACGCCGCCCTCGTCCTGTCTCCCACTTCCGCTCCGGTGCCCCCCGCCCTCGATGCGCAAACCGTGGGTAGTGTCGACCTGGTCGTCGTGCAGTCGAGGCGCCGGATGCCGTTCCGTCGCCCCGTTCGCCTTGGCGCACTGGCCGACGAAGCCTGGGTTCTGAATCCCACGGGTTGCGGCTACCGGGCCGCCATAGAGGCGGCCATGGGTCAACAGCATGCGGCCCTGCATGTGGCCATCGATGCCTTGGGATCGGAGCTGCAGCTTCGTCTGGTGGCGAAAGGCGTGGGCCTGGGTCTCGTACCGCGGCTCACGCTGGCATCGAGTCCCAGCGCGCCGCACGTTCTGCCGGTGGAAGTGACCGACTTTCGTCTCGCGCTCGACGTACGTCTGCTCCATCACCGTGAAACCGGCCCCTTCAAGGGCGTGCTCGCGGCAACACGCCTGTATGCGGCGGCGGCATTGGATTCAACCGGTGAGACCGGCGCGTCAAGCTGACGAAAGCCGGCTGCTACTCCATGGCGGGTGCCAGTTCCGCGGCGTTAAGCCCTCTTGCCGGTGCGGTGTCGGCGGCACGCACGAAGACGAACGTCAGGACACAGGCGATCGCTGCGACAATCGCGGCAACGAGGCTCGCGTCTCCAAAACCGCTAGCGAACGCTGCCGAGGCGGCAGCATGAATCTCCGCCTGGGCCGAATGGTTCAGTATCTCGATTACCCCGTTGAGGTCGCCGGATGCCACGCGTTTCGCCGCGTTCGCCACGAGACCCGGATCCAGGCCCCTGACGGCGTCCGATGCAACGAATCGGCGGTTCACGCCAGACGAGAGCACCGCACCGAGCACGGCCACACCGACCAGCAGTCCCACGAAACGCGTCGTCGCGGAGATGCCCGACGCCATGCCCGCACGCTGGGCAGGAACCGCGCCCTGCATGACTTTTGCGGTTTCGCTGTTGAGCAACCCTGCTCCGGTACCAGCGATCAGCATGCCTACTGCGAATGCCGAATACGGCGCATGCGTGCCTGAAAAGATGCACAGGAGAAGATCGCCGCCGGTGGTGACGACCAGGCCCAGTGTCAGCAAGGTTCGACCCGAATAGGTCGACGCGAGCCCGGCACCAAAACGCGGCGTCAGGAACATGGGCAAGGCGAAGGGCAGCATCGCCAGGCCGGCCATGGCGGGTGCGAATCCATAGGCATTTTGAAGGAGGAGCGGCAGGAAGAAGATCAGCACCTGGGCACCGCCCGCATAGCCCAGCATGGCGAACGCCGATCCAAGAAACGTGGGCTGCCGAAACAGCGAGAAGTCGACCATCGGACGAACCTGTCGTGTCTCGATGACATAGAAGCCGATCAGCAATGCCGCCGCGACGAGTAGCCGCGTCAGGATCGCCTGGCTGGCCCAACCCACGTTATTCCCGTCGATGAGAGCCCAGATAAGGAAGAAGAGACCGACGCTGAAAGTGGCGATGCCTGCGTAGTCGAGCCGTTTGGCTTCGTGATCCGCGGATTCATCGACCACGACGCAGGCGATCACGAACAGGATCGTGCAGATCGGCAGGTTTATAAGGAACGCCCAACGCCACCCAAACGCGGCGGTGATGACGCCCCCGATGATCGGGCCGCATGTGATGGCTATGCCCAGGCATGCGCCCCAGAAACCGTAGGCCTTTGCGCGCTCCGCGCCAACGAAGGTGTGATTGATGATGGCGAGCGATGCCGTGAGCAGGAGACTGGCGCCGATGCCCTGCAAGGCTCTCGCGAGGTTGAGCATCAGGGCCGACGTCGCGAAGCCGCACAGGGCGGAAGCGAGGGTGAAGATCGCAATGCCGACGAGCATCGATAACTTGCGGCCGTGCCTGTCGGCATAGGAACCCGCTGCGAGCAGAAGGGCCGCGAATGTAAGAATGTAAGCGCTTACGACCCATTCGATGTCGGTAAAAGCCGCGCCGAGCGACCTCGCAATCGATGGCAGCGCGACCGCCACGATGTTCGAGTCGAGCATGATCAACGACGAGATCAATCCCATCGTCACCAGGACGAGGGACTTCCGGGCAGCTGGCTCAGCCATTGGGATGCCCTGCACGGTTCAGCGAGTCGGATCGGATGGCCGTCTCGAACGCGTCGTTGTTGGCGATGGACAGAAGCTGGGACCGGAGCTGCTGCGCCTCCGTTGCCCCGAATATCCGTTCGAATGTCTTCTGCGCCTGTAGCCAGAATACCCTCGACTCCGCGAGCTTCGCCTTGCCTGCCGCCGTGAGGACGACCAGCTTGCTTCGCCGATCGACGTCCGACGGGCGCACGGCAACGTAACCATCCCGTTCGAGCGGTCGCAGGTTTCGCGCGATCGTGGTGCGGTCCATGACCAGGGCCTGGGACAGTTCCCACAAGGTGGGCGGCTGGTCGGTTCGGCGTCCGAGCTCGGCCAGGATCGTGTGCTGGCTGGAGCCGAGCCCGACCGGCGCCAGGGCATCGTCGTAGATTCGGGAAACGCGTCGCGAGGCCTTGCGCAGCGCACCGCAGTTACAGGAAGACTCTTCCCTTCGGGCAGCAGGTGAAGCCATGGCATCCTCGATAGGTGTATATGCTCGTATTTGATGAGCGTATATGCACGTAATTTCCCTGTCAACACGCGGCCTGGCACCCGATGGCTTTTTACGACGGCAGAAGTCCCGCCGACTGGTAGTTCTTGATCAGGGCGTCGAAGAGCTTGATATCGGCACGGCCGCGGGCCATCAGTTGCGCGCCCGCGACGGCGGCGAATATGGCGTTCGCGCGTTTGCTGGCGTCCTTGGGTCCCACGATCCCCGCCTCCACGAGTGTCTGTCCGAGCCAGGCGACGTTGACGTCGGTAAAGGCCTCGACTTCTTTCTTCACGACGGGGGGAAGATCGTCGAACTCGGCGGTCATGAAGCTGCACAGGCAGATGCGGTTGTCGTTTTCCAGTGACTTACGGAATGTCCCGGGAAACTTTCGTAGGCGGTCGGAAGGGTCTGGATACCTTGACGTGAGCACCTCGAGGCCGGCGGCGGCATCTTCCCAATAGCGCTTGGCCACCGCGGTGGCCAGATCGGCCTTGCTTGGAAAATGGTGATACAGGCTCGCCGCCTTGATCCCCACCTCTTCCGCCAGCGCGCGGAGATTCAACCCGCCGTAACCATGGGCCTGCGCGATGCTGGTCGCGACCTCCAGGATCCTGTCCCTGGAACTTGTACCTGCCTGACTGTCCACGAACCCATCCTCGTTGAATCGAACCCGGCGGCGGGTGCCGCGCGGGGTCATCGACCTTCATCCCATTCTCTCAAGGCCTGGGCCCAAGACCAAATCCAGTGCGAAAAAAAGTGATTGACGGACGATAGTATGATGCATATCCTCAGCCCTAACAAACGTTAGGTAGGTCGCGACTCCTGGGTTTGTTACCTCCATTCCCAATCAGAGAGACTCCCCTATGAACACCGGACTTGTCTATCAAGACGCCACCAAGCTCGCTGAACTGATCCGCACGAAGGAAGTGTCGCCGGTAGAAGTGGTGCAAGCGCACCTCGACCGCATTCACCTTGCGAATCCCAGCATCAATGCGATTGTCGCCATGGCCGACGACGCGCTGGAGGCTGCCAAGGCCGCCGAAGCCGCCGTCATGGCGGGCGAACAGCTCGGCCCTCTGCATGGCGTCCCCTTCACGGCCAAGGACGGCTTCGATACTTCCGGCGTGCTGACCCAGCTCGGCTCGCCCATCTTCAAGGGGCGCGTTCCCGATGCGGACGCTACCAGCGTGGCTCGCATGAAGAAGGCCGGTGGTATCCTGCTGGCCAAGACCAATCTGCCGGAATTCTCCTTCTGGATCGAGAGCGACAACCTGCTTTCGGGCCGGACACTGAATCCCTGGAACCTGGACCGCACGCCGGGTGGCTCGAGTGGCGGCGAATCGGCGGCGATCGCTGCCGGCATGTCTCCCATCGGACTGGCCACGGACGTCGCCATCTCGGTTCGCGGTCCGGCTGCCCATACCGGCGTCATCGGCTTCAAGCCAACCCATGGAAGGATCCCCATGACCGGCATCTGGCCCCGGGTTCCGCGCCGCTTCTGGCATATCGGCCCGATGGCCCGCTCCGTGCGCGACATCGCCCTCGCATACTCGCTCCTGGCCGGACCGGACGGCGCCGATGGCCATTCCACTAGCCCACTCCGTCTGGACGCCGGCGTGGGAGCCGCGCCGAACCGGCCGCTACGTGTTGGTTGGCTGGTGGAGCCCGGCTTCGGCCTGATCGACAACGGCGTGGCGGCAACCGTCAAGGCGGCGGCGGAGGCACTGAAGGGCGCCGGCGTCATCGTGGAGGAAGTGCGCATCCCGGTGCTCGAGCAGATCAATGCCCTCGACTTGCTCTGGAAGCTTCAGGTGATGGAGACCAAGCCTGCGTTCAAGGCGGCGA
>DATNJP010000141.1:0-12751 GCA_035603855.1 Luteibacter sp.
ATCATGGAAGCCCCGACCCATCTCTGGCACAACGGTCGTATCAAGACCTGGGCCGACGCCACTGTCCACGTGGGCGCACACGCGCTGCACTACGGCTCCTCCGTATTCGAAGGCGTGCGCGTTTACGACACGCCGGACGGACCGCGCTATTTCCGGCTGGACGAACACACCGAGCGGCTGTTCCACTCGGCGCGCATCTATGACCTGGTGATGCCGTACGACGCAGCCACCATCAATCGCGCGTGCCGCGAAGTCATCGCAGCCAATGGCCTGGCATCGGCTTACGTGCGCCCCATCGTTTTCCGCAGCGGCTTCACCTTCAGCCTCGCGCCCTCGCTCGACACCGCGGTGGATGTCGCGGTCATCGCCCTGCCTTGGGGTGCCTACCATGGTGCCGAGGCCATCGAGAAAGGCGTCGACGTCTGCGTGTCGTCGTGGAACCGTGCGGCGCCGAATACCTACCCCAGCGGCGCGAAGGCGGGTGGCAACTACCTGAACAGCCAGTTGATCGCGCGCGAGGCCGTGAACGGCGGCTACGCCGAAGGCATCGCGCTGGGTACCGACGGCCTGCTCAGCGAGGGCGCGGGCGAGAACCTGTTCATCGTGCGCAAGGGGGTCATCTACACGCCCCCCGCGGCCTCCTCCATCCTCTGCGGCATCACGCGCGATTCCGTGCTGACGCTGGCACGCGAGCGCGGATTCGATGTCGTCGAACAATCGCTCCCGCGCGAGATGCTCTATTTCGCCGACGAGGTGTTCATGACCGGCACCGCGGCGGAGGTGACCGCCGTGCGCTCCGTGGACCGCAAGCCGGTGGGCAATGGCCGCCCGGGTCCGGTCACGCGACAGCTGCAGGAAGACTTCTTCGGCCTGTTCGACGGTCGCACGGAGGACCGTTGGGGGTGGCTCACGCCAATCGAAGACGCCATCGCCGGGAGGGCCGCCGCATGAGCGCCCGTACCCTGTTCGACAAGCTGTGGGATGCGCACCAGGTGCGCGCGGAAACCGCGACCACGCCGGGCGTGCTCTACATCGACCTGCACATGGTCCACGAAGTCACGTCGCCGCAGGCCTTCGATGAGTTGCGCGGCCGGGGCCTCAAGGTGCGCCGTCCCGATCGCACGCTGGCGACGCTGGACCATTCCACGCCCACCTTGCCACCCGACGCGAACGGCAAGCGCCCCTATTACACGACGGACGCCGAGAACCAGGTCACCACGCTGGAAGCCAACGTGCGCGAGTTCGGCATCGACCTCATGGGCTGGGACAGCCCGCAACGCGGCATCGTGCACGTGGCCGGCCCCGAGGTCGGCGCGACGCAGCCGGGCATGACGATCGTCTGCGGCGACAGCCACACGGCGACGCACGGAGCCTTCGGTGCGCTGGCCTTCGGCATCGGCACCACCGAGGTCGGCCATGTGCTGGCCACGCAATGCCTGCTCCAGCGCAAGCCGAAGTCCTTCGCCATCCACGTCGATGGCGCGCTCCAGCATGGCGTCACGGCGAAGGACCTCATCCTCCACATCATCGGCAAGATCGGCATCGGCGGCGGTACCGGGCATGTGCTCGAGTACACGGGCGATGCGATCCGCGCTCTTTCGATGGAAGAACGCATGACGGTCTGCAACATGTCGATCGAAGCGGGCGCGCGCGCCGGACTCATCGCGCCGGACGAGACGACCTTCGCCTGGCTGAAGGGCCGCGAACGCGTCCCGCAGGGTGAGGCCTGGGATCGCGCCGTAGCCCACTGGCGCACGCTGCCCACCGACGAAGGCGCCACCTACGATCGCGAGGTACGTATCGACGCATCGGCCATCCAGCCTTCCGTCACCTACGGCACGCACCCGGGCATGGTCGTGCCGATCCACGCGCCCGTCCCTGCCGCTGCCGATGCCGTGGAGCAGCGCGCCCTCGACTACATGAAGGTCACCGCCGGCAAGCCGATCGCCGGCGAAACGGTGGATGTCGTGTTCATCGGCAGCTGCACCAACGGACGCCTTTCCGACCTGCGCGCCGCCGCCGAGATCCTGCGCGGACGCAGCGTGGCCACCGGCGTGCGCATGCTGGTGGTGCCGGGCTCCGAACAGGTGCGACGCGATGCGGAAAGCGAGGGCCTGCACGAGGTCTTCCGCGCGGCGGGTGCCGAGTGGCGCCAGCCGGGCTGTTCCATGTGCATCGCCATGAACGGCGACCTCGCCCAACCCGGCCAGCTCGTCGTCGCCACCAGCAACCGCAATTTCGAGGGCCGCCAGGGCAAGGGCGCACGTACCGTGCTCGCCAGTCCCCTCGTCGCGGCCGCGTCGGCCGTCACCGGCCGCGTCACCGATCCTCGTGAATTCATGACCCAGGAAGTCGCCGCATGAGCCAGACCAGCCGACCGCTCGCCTACGTGCATTCGTGCACCGCGGTGTTGCGCAACGAGAACATCGACACCGACCGGATCATTCCCGCGCGTTTCCTCACCACCACGGAACGCACGGGCCTTGGCAAGCACTGCTTCGAGGACTGGCGTTACGCCGCGGATGGCAGCGACGATCCGGCCTTCCCCCTCAACCAGCCGCAGGCGCGTGGCTGCGCCATCCTCGTTGCCGGTCGCAACTTCGGTTGCGGCTCATCGCGTGAACACGCCCCCTGGGCACTGCTCGACTACGGTATCCAGGCGGTCATCTCCAACGAGATCGCGGACATCTTCCGCGGCAACGCACTGAAGAACGGCCTGCTCGCCATCGTCGTGAGCGACGCCGAGCACCGCTGGCTGCTCGACAACCCGGGCGTCGAACTGCGCATCGACATCGCCGAGGGCACGATCCGCCTTCCCGATGGCGGCAACATCCGCTTCGACCTCGACGCCTTCTCGCGCCATTGCCTGCTCAATGGCGTGGACCAGCTGGGCTTCCTGCTCCAGCAGGACGCCGATATCACGGCGTTCGAAAACCACATGGAGAAAGCCGCATGAAGGCCTCGATCGTCGTACTGCCGGGTGACGGCATCGGTCCTGAGGTCGCGTCGGCGGGTGTCGCCGTACTGCGCCAGGTGGCCGAGCACTTCGGCCATGAGTTCACCTTCAGCGAGCATGCCATCGGCGGCGATGCCATCGACCGCTTCGGCGATCCGCTGCCGCCGCAGACGCGCGAGGCCCTGCTCGCCGCCGATGCGATCCTGCTGGGTGCCGTGGGCGGCCCGAAATGGTCCGACCCGAACGCCAAGGTACGTCCGGAGCAGGGCCTGCTCGCCATGCGCAAGCTGCTCGGTGTCTTCGCCAATGTCCGCCCCCTGAAGTTGCATCCGCGCACCGCGGCGCTCTCGCCGCTGAAGCCCGAACGCACCAAAGGCGTGGATCTGGTCTTCATCCGCGAACTCACGGGTGGCATCTACTTCGGTGCGAAGACCCGCAGCGAGACCGACGCGACGGACGAATGCCGTTACAGCGTCGAGGAGATCGAGCGCGTGGTGCGTCACGCCTTCGAACTGGCGCGCACGCGGAAGAAAAAGGTCACCTCCGTCGACAAGGCCAACGTGCTGGAGACCTCGCGCCTGTGGCGTTCGGTCGCCACGCGCGTCGGTGCCGACTATCCGGATGTGGAACTGGAACACCAGCTGGTCGACTCGATGGCGATGCATTTGCTGACCCGCCCCGCCGACTACGACGTCATCGTCACCGAGAACATGTTCGGCGACATCCTCACCGACGAGGCCTCCGTGCTGGCCGGATCGCTGGGCCTTTCGCCTTCCGCCTCCGTGGGTGGCCCCGGTGCGGGCGTGTACGAACCGATCCATGGGTCGGCACCGGACATCGCCGGCCAGTCGCTCGCCAACCCGCTCGGAACCATCCTCTCGGCCGCAATGCTGCTGCGTCATTCGCTGGGGCTGGCGGACGAAGCGGCCGTTGTCGAAGCCGCCGTCGACCATGTCCTGGAGCACGGAAACCTCACGCGCGACCTCGGCGGCAACGCCACCACGCATGCCGTGACGCGCGCCGTCCTCGAAGCCTGCAACGCGAAAGCGGAGGCCGCATGAACGCGAAGAAGATACCGATCCGCACGTTGCGCAGCGATGCGATCAAGACCGGTCCCGACCGCGCACCGGCACGTGCGATGCTGCGCGCCACCGGCCTCGACGATGAAGCCATCGCGCGACCGATGGTGGCCATCGTGCACAGCTGGTCCAACGTCTCGCCGTGCAACCTCAACCTGCGCGAGCTGGCCGAGGCGGCCGCCGATGGCGTGCGCGCGGCAGGTGGCACACCCGTGGAATTCAACACGATCGCCGTCACCGACGGCATCGCCATGGGCACGTCAGGCATGCGATCCTCGCTGGTGAGCCGCGAATTGATCGCGGATTCGATCGAACTGGCCGTCGACGGGCATTGCCTCGACGCCATGGTTGTGTTGTGTGGTTGCGACAAGACCATCCCGGCCGCCGCAATGGCGCTGGCCCGGCTGAACATCCCGGGCGTCGCGTTGTACGGCGGAAGCATCGCGCACGGCAGCCACAACGGTTGCCCGATCACGGTGCAGGAGGTCTTCGAAGCCGTGGGGGCCCACGGCGCCGGCAAGATCGACGACGCGGAACTCGACAACGTGGAGCGTCACGCCTGTCCGGGTGCCGGAGCCTGTGGCGGTCAGTTCACCGCCAACACGATGGCCATGGTGCTGACCACGCTGGGTCTGTCGCCGCTCGGCCTCAACGATATCCCCGCGACCGACCCCGCCAAGCGCGACGCGGCATTCCGTTGCGGACAACTGGCCATGGAGTGCCTCGACGCCGACCGCAAGCCGCGCGACGTGATGACCCGCGCGGCATTCGACAACGCCGCACGCATGGTCGCCGCCACCGCCGGGTCGACGAATGCCGTGTTGCACCTGCTGGCGATCGCCAACGAGGCGCGCGTACCGTTCTCGATCGAGGACTTCGAGCCCGCCTCCGCGCGCACACCCGTCATCGCCGACCTGAAGCCGGGTGGTCGCTACAGCGCCGTGGAACTCACGGCCGCCGGTGGCACGGCCATCGTCGCGCGTGAGCTGCGCAAGGCCGCGATGATCTCGGACACGCCGACCGTCACCGGCCGCACGCTCTTCGCGGAGCTGGATGCCGCCCCCGCGGCTACCGACGGCCAGCAGGTGGTGCGTCCGGTCGACAACGCGTTCAAGCCGCGCGGCGGCTACAGCATCCTTTACGGCAACCTGTCGCCGGAAGGCTGCATCCTGAAACTCGCAGGTCATGGCCGTACCAGCCATGCGGGCCCGGCGCGCGTGTTCGAGAGCGAGGAAGAGGCATTCGCCGCCGTGCAGGCGGGACGGATTCGCGCCGGCGACGTCATGGTCATCCGCAACGAAGGCCCCGCCGGTGGCCCGGGCATGCGCGAGATGCTGGCAGTGACAGCCGCCCTCGTGGGCCGGGGATTGGGCAATGACGTGGCGCTGATCACGGACGGCCGTTTCAGCGGTGCGACGCATGGCTTCATGGTCGGGCATATCGCCCCTGAGGCCGCGCGCGGCGGACCGATCGGCCTGCTGCGCGAAGGCGACGCGATCTTCATCGATGCCTCGACGCGCGAACTGCGCACCGATGCCGATCTCGCCTCACGGCGCTCGGCCTGGCGTCCCACGGCACCGAAGGTAACGCGCGGCGTACTGGCGAAGTACGCGCGCCTCGTCGGTTCCGCGGCGGAAGGCGCGGTGACGCAAGCCTTCGATGATGCGCCTGTGCAAGCGAGTCGCGTGCGCCGAGAAATCGAAGACCAGGACATGACGCAGGAGTTGATTGGTAACTGACACACAGCGCCGCGAACGGCATCGCCGCTGAAGCGGCTCCCACGCAGAGCGGCGGCACTGCTTTTCCCGCACTTTTCTTACATCGAGCTTTTGCATTCAGACCTATTCGCGATTCCCACCAGGAGACACCCCGTGACCGATACCCAAGCCACCACCGCTCCCTTGCAGAACGCCCGTATCGCCGTGCTCGGCTACGGCAGCCAGGGTCGTGCGCATGCGCTGAACCTGAAGGACTCCGGTCTCGATGTCGTCGTGGGCCTGCGCCCGGGCGGCCCGTCGTGGAGCCGTGCCTATGTCGACGGCTTCGCCGTGGCGGAACCCGCCGATGCCGTGCGCGGTGCGGATCTGGTTGCCGTGCTGACGCCTGACATGACGCAGCCGGGCATCTACAAGGACGCCATCGAGGCGAACATGAAGCCGGGCGCCACCCTGTTGTTCGCCCATGGCTTCAACGTGCACTTCGGCCAGATCCAGCCGCGCAGCGATATCGACGTGGTGCTCGTCGCACCGAAGGGTCCCGGCGCGCTCGTGCGTCGCGAATACGAGATCGGCCGTGGCGTGCCCTGCCTCTACGCCGTGCACCAGGACGCCACCGGCAAGGCCGCCGAACGTGCCACCGCCTACGCAGCCGGCATCGGTGGTGCACGCGCGATGCTGATCGAAACCGACTTCAAGGAAGAGACTGAAACCGACCTGTTCGGCGAACAGGCCGTGCTCTGTGGCGGTGCGTCCGAACTGGTGATCAAGGGCTTCGAGACCCTGGTCGAGGCGGGCTACCGTCCGGAGATCGCCTATTACGAGGTGATGCACGAGCTGAAGCTGATCGTGGACCTGTTCTACGAAGGCGGCATCGCACGCATGCTCGAGTTCATTTCCGAAACGGCGCAATACGGCGACTACACCCGTGGCCCGCGCATCGTCGATGAAGCGACGAAGGATCGGATGAAGGCCGTACTCCGTGAGATTCAGGACGGCACCTTCGCCCGTGAATGGACAGCCGAGTACAAGGCCGGGCTGCCGAACTACAAGAAATTCAAGCAGCGCGACCTCGAGCACCCGATCGAGAAGGTTGGCGCCCAGTTGCGCGCCCGCATGCCGTGGTTGGCCACGAACCAGCCCAAGCCCGTGACCGAGCCGGTGAAGGCGGAGTAAGCAGATCCGCTTCATCACCCCACACCCATCGGAAGCCCGCACTTCGCCTCAAAGGAAACGACACACCGTGAACGCCCAACTGGACACCGTCGGCGACATTCGCCGCCCTTCCTCGATCCATCCCCTCACCGGCCAGACGATGACCGGCGCGGACGTCGTCGTGCAGGTCCTTGCCGACGAAGGCCTCGATGTCCTTTTCGGTTACTCCGGCGGCGCCATCCTTCCCGTCTACGATGCGGTGTTCCGCTATAACGGCACGCACCTAGCCGACGACGGGAGCGAGTCGATGCCACTCATCGTCCCCGCCAACGAACAGGGCGCGTGTTTCATGGCGGCGGGCTATGCACGCGCTTCCGGCCGCGTGGGCGTGGCCATCGTCACGTCGGGCCCGGGGGCGACCAATGCGGTCACCCCCGTGCGCGATTGCATGGCCGATTCCATTCCACTGGTGGTGATCTGCGGGCAGGTGCCCACGGGCTCCATCGGCACCGACGCGTTCCAGGAGGCCCCGATCAGCACGATCATGGGGTCCTGCGCCAAGCATGTGTTCCTGGTCACCGATGCGACGACGCTCGAGGCGACGATGCGCACCGCGTTCCATATCGCGCGCAGCGGCCGCCCGGGCCCCGTCGTCATCGACATTCCTAAGGACGTACAGAATGCGCCGGTCAGCTTCGACGGCGGTCACGAATTGCCCGTGCGTGGTTACCGATCGCGCCTGCATGCCGTCGAATCGGCCACGATCGATGAAGCCGCCTGCGCGAGCTTCTTCAAGGCGCTCGGCCATGCCCGGAGGCCACTGATCTACGCCGGTGGCGGCATTGTCTCCGCCGGCGCCGCCGAGGCCTTGCACGACTTCGCGCATACCTTCGGCATACCCGTCGTCACCACGCTGATGGGTATCGGCGGGTTCGACACCACCGATCCGCTCTCGCTGAACATGCTCGGCATGCACGGAGCGGCCTACGCGAACTACGCCATGGACGACTGCGACTTCGTATTCGCCCTGGGCGCGCGCTTCGACGATCGTGTCGTGGGTGTGCCGGCCAAATTCGCCCCAAAGGCGCGCAGCATTGCGCAGATCGACATCGATCCGGCCGAGATCGGCAAGGTGAAGGCGGTGGACTGGCATCACGTCGGCACGCTCGACGTGTCGTTGGCGCGGCTGACGGCTTACGGCAAGCGCACGGGTTTCCGGCCGGACTATGCACCCTGGCTGGAACACGTCGCCGCGCTGAAGGCCACGCACCCGATGAACTTCTGCCGCAAGAGCGACACGATCCAGCCGTGCGCGGTGATCGAAGCGATCAACCGCATCACCAAGGGCCGCGCCATCATCAGCACGGGTGTCGGCCAGCACCAGATGTGGGCCGCGCAGTACTTCGATTTCCGCGAACCGCGGCACTGGCTCACGTCCGGTTCCATGGGCACGATGGGCTTTGGCCTGCCCGCCGCCATTGGCGCCCAGTTCGCACGGCGCGATCGCATCGTCATCGACGTGGACGGTGACGCCAGCATCCGCATGAACATCGGTGAGCTGGAAACCGTCACCACGTACAACCTGCCCGTGAAGGTCGTCGTGCTGAACAACAGCGGCGACGGCATGGTGCGCCAATGGCAGAAGCTCTTCTTCAAGGGCCGTTTCTCCGCGACGGACAAGAGCCTGCACAAGAAGGATTTCGTCCGTGCGGCGCAGGCCGATGGTTTCGAATGGGCCCAGCGCCTCGACGATCCGGCTCGCATCGAAGCCACCATCGCCGACTTCCTCGCCTTCGCGGGCCCAGCGTTCCTGGAAGTCGTGATCGACCCGGATGCGGGCGTCTACCCCATGGTGGGCCCTGGCGCGACCTACGCCGAGATGATCACCGGCGACTGGATCGCCAGCCGCGACACCCCCGTGGCACGCACGGCCGAACCCACGGGGATGTTCTGACGATGCGCCACCTGGTTTCCATGTTGCTGCAGAACGAAGCGGGTGCGCTGGCCCGAGTCGCCGGCCTCTTCGCGTCGCGCGGGTACAACATCGAATCGTTGACCGTGGCGGCGACGCAGGACGCCGATGTGTCCCGGCTCACGCTGATCGTCTTCGGCGACGATGCGGTGGTGGAGCAGATCGTGAAGCAGTCGGCGAAGCTCGTCGATGTCATCGAGATCGCCGACATGACCGGCCTCCCTCACGTGGAGCGTGAGTTGCTGGTAGCGCACGTCGACGCCGAAGACATCGCATCCGTGGATGCGTGCCTGGAACGTTTTGGCGGACGCCTCCTGGAACGCGGCGACGACCGGTCGACCATCGAGTACACGGGACACGCCGGGGAGGTCGACGCCTTTCTCCTGGCACTCCGCGAGACGGGTCACATCGTCGACCATGCGCGTAGCGGCATCGCAGCGATCGGCTACCACATGGTCGAAGCCTGACCACGCCCGATCGGGCCAAAGGGAAGTGCTCCGACCGCCTCACCAAATCTTGTAGACCTGCCCCGTCTGCCGCCCTTCCACCGACCGCGAGAAGGCGAGCGCCGCACGCGCCGCGCTCACCGGCTCGAAGCCACGGAAGAAGGGCGCGTAGCTGTCCATCGCTTCGGTCAGCACGTTGGGGCTGACCACGTTGATGCGGATACCACGCGGCAATTCGATCGCCGCCGCGCGCACGAAGGCTTCGACCGCCCCGTTCACCATGCTCGCGCACGCACCGGCAACGATGGGCTGTTCGGCGAGAATGCCCGTGATGAGGGTGAACGAACCGCCGTCGCGAAGCGTTGGCGTTCCGGCTTCGACGAGGCGGACCTGTCCCAGCAGCTTGTCCTGCAGGCCCTCCAGGTACTTTGCTTCACTCAGGTCCGCCAGGGGGGCGAAAGGCACCTTGCCCGCCGTGCAGACGACGGCGTCGAGTTCGCCGACGTCGCGGTACATCGCGGCGACACTGGCCGCGTCGCGCATGTCCACGCGTACGTCGCCGCTCGAACGGCCGGCACGCACGATGTCGTGACGCGCGCCGAGTTCGGCGGCGACAGCCTGGCCCAGGGTGCCGCTGGCACCGACAATGAGGATCTTCATGACCGGGTTCCTTGGTGATTGGCACCGGGAGCGTACCTCGATCGCGTCGACTGAAGCTTTACGGGGTCTACCCGGGGGCTTCACCCCCTCGAACCTAGGTTGGCCTTCAACACCGTCGAGTGGAGTCCCCGAGATGCCCTACACCCCCACCAACCCGCAACCGCCCTTCGCCGAGCCCGGCAAGAACCGCCCGGACGACGAGATCCGCAAGCCCGGCAGCTACAAACCGGAGCGCGACGCGGACCCCGAGCCGCCCGAGGACGACGATCCGATCGAGCCGCTGGAGCGTTGAAGCACCCATCCTGAGCCCGATTTGGGGGACTGTCCTTTAGACTTCCCCCATGAGCCCCACCTCCCGCAAACCTCCGACGCGGCGCAAGGCACCGCCCACTGGGGCACGCAAGCCCAGCGCGCCGCCCACTGTCGCACGTCCCGCCGACGCCTCGACCACGGCCGAGCGCGTGCTCGCGTTCCTGCTGCGTGGCCTGCCGCCGGCGCGACGCGAGAAGCTGCATGCCTACCTCGTGCTCACGCGCATGGACCGGCCCATCGGCGCCTTGCTGCTCATGTGGCCGACCTGGTGGGCGCTGTGGCTTGCGGCGAAAGATTTTCCGCCCGTCGGTCCGCTCGTCATCTTCACGCTCGGCGTCTTCGCCATGCGCTCGGCCGGCTGCGCCATCAACGATTACGCGGACCGCAAGCTCGATCCACTGGTGGCGCGTACGAAGGGACGCCCTATCGCCAGCGGGCGGGTGACGCCACGCGAGGCACTGGTCGTCTTCGCCGTGCTGCTGGCGTTTTCCTTCGTGCTGGTGCTGTTCACCAACAAGCTGACCATCCTGCTCTCGTTCGCGGGCGCCGCGCTTGCAGCCTTGTATCCGTTCACCAAGCGATATACCCATCTTCCCCAGGTGGTGCTCGGTGCCGCGTTCGGCTGGTCGATCCCCATGGCCTTCGCCGCCGTGACCAACAACGTGCCCCCGGTGGCGTGGTTGCTGTTCATCGGCAACATCCTGTGGTCGACGCTGTACGACACCGAGTACGCGATGGTCGATCGGGAGGAGGACATCAAGGCCGGTGCGAAGTCCACGGCGATCCTCTTCGCCGATGCCGACCTCGTCATCATCGGCGTGCTCATGGGCAGCTTCCTGCTCACCATGTTGCTCGTCGGTACCCGCTCCGCCCTGGGCTGGCCGTACTGGCTCGCGCTGGCCGTCACCGCGGGATTGTTCGCCTGGCAGCAATGGATCATGCGCGACCGCGACCGTGACGCCTGCCTTGCCGCGTTCCGCCATAACAACTGGGTCGGATTGACGTTATGGCTCGGTATCGTGATCGCGCTCGCACTGTGATCGTGATCACGATGTGAGCTTTTCATCGCGATTTATCTCGATTGAAATGCCTCCGTCATCGAAAGTAATCGTTTCCGTCATGCGTAACGCATAAGTTTCTGCGGGTCGCGGACCCAGGGAAAAGGCCGCGGACCGGCGCAACGCACGGTCCGTGGGGGAGGGTGCGCGCAGCCCACTCCCCGGAAGACACACAACATGCGTAAGACCCTGCTCAGCCGCGCCGTCCACGCGGCGTTCCTTGGCGCGTTCCTTGTTTCCGCCGCGGCCCAGGCCGACGACACCACCACCGACAAGAAAAAAACCACGGACCTCGACAACGTCGTCGTGACGGCCCGCTCCGGTGTCGAAACCCGCACCAAGGCCGAGACCAGCTATTCGATCACCACCATCGACGAAGACCGCCTGCGCATGCAGGCCCCCACCAGCGTCACCGAAGCGGTGAAGTCGGTGCCGGGCTTCTGGGTCGAATCGTCGGGTGGCGAGGCCTCCGGCAACATTCGCGCGCGCGGCATTCCCGTGGACGGTTACGGCTCGGTCACGCTGCTGGAAGACGGCATCCCCGTCCAGCACGACCCCGCGCTCGGTTACCTCAACGCCGACCAGGCGTTCCGCCTCGACGAAACGATCGAGCGCGTCGAAGTGGTCCGCGGCGGTCCTTCGTCGATCTTCTATTCGAACGCGCCGGCCGGCGCGATCAACTTCATCCCGCGCAAGGTCGGCGATACCGCCGAGGGCCTGGTGAAGTACACCATCGGCAACTACGACCTGAACCGCCTCGACTTCTGGTACGGCACGCCGATCGGCGGTGGCTGGAAGCTCGGCGTCGGCGGTTTCTGGCGCGTGGACGACGGCATCCGCCGTCCGCAGTTCAACGCCGACGATGGCGGCCAGTTGCGCGCCACGCTGTCGAAGGAACTCGAGCACGGCGACATCAGCTTCGACGTGAAGCACCTGGACGACAAGGTCGCCCTGTACCTCGGTATCCCGATGCGTACCAATTCCCACGGCGACATCCGCCCGGTGCCGGGTTTCAACGGCAACTACGGCACGCTGGCCGGCCCGGAGACAGAGAACCTGCAGATGCGCCAGGGCGATGGCAGCCTCTACAACTTCGACAACACCGAAGGCACGCACGTGAAGCGTACCCAGGTGTCGTTCAAGTTCGATCACGACCTGGGCGACGACTGGAAGCTGGCGGAGTCGATGCGTTACGACACCACCGACACGCAGCGTAACGGTGTCTACCCGAACGCCCTGCAGAGCGCCAGCTCGTTCCTCGCGCAGGACGCCAAGCGTCTTTCCCTCATTCCGGGTGCGACGGCGCTGCAGTTCCGTTACGTCGACAATCCGTCGCAAGTCTTCAACACCGCGAACCAGAACGGCAACGGCCTGGTGGTGACGGGCGGCCTGCGCGGC
>DATNJP010000142.1:0-10838 GCA_035603855.1 Luteibacter sp.
AGGGCGCGAAGGCCCCTCGACGTCGATCGTCGCGGGTCAGCTGATTCGTGGCACGAAACCGGGTACGCCGGTGTCCACGACCGCATTGAAGCGCACGTTGGTCGTGATTCCGTCGCGCATCTGACGCATCGCGTCGTCCGGCAGTAGCGCCAGGTCGAAGTTCTCGCGGATGTGCGCCGGGTTCGTGGACGTGGTGAGGAAGGCGGTGCCGCGCTGTAAAGCCCAGGCCAATGCCACCTGGGCCGGCGTCCTGTCGACGCGCTGCGCAACGGCCTTGATTACGGTGTCGTGGATGACACGCGGTTCCATGCCATGACCCAGTGGCGCGAACGCGAGCAGCACGATGCCGTGCTGCCGGCAGTAGTCGAGCAGTTCCCATTCGGGCAGGTAGGGGTGGCATTCAACCTGCACCACGGCGGGCTTGATGCGCGCCACCTCGACGATCTCCCTGAGCTTGTCGAGGCGGATATCCGACAGGCCGATGGCCTTGCATTTGCCTTCGTCCACGAGGCGTTCCATTTCACGCCACGTCTCGATCAATGAGACGCCATGGTCATAGATGGGCTGTCCGTTGTCGTCCCGTGGATCCAGTTCGTCGCCGGCCTGGAAGGCGTAGGGCGTGTGAATCAGATAGCAGTCCAGATAGTCCAGTTGCAGTCGGCGCAGACTTGCGTCGAGTGCCGGCCGTACGCGCTCGGGGCGGTGGTTGTTGTTCCACAGCTTCGTGGTGACGAACAGCTCGTCGCGACGAACGATGCCGGCCTCGAACGCATCGCGCATCGCGAGACCCACGATGTCTTCGTTGCGGTAGAGCTCGGCGCCATCGAGATGACGAAAGCCGGTTTCGAGCGCGATCCTGATCGCCTGCCTCGCGGCGACGGGGTCTGGAATCAGGGTGCCGAAGCCAACGGCCGGGATGGCACCGGTGCCATGGGCGAGAGGTATCCTCGCATCGCGAAAGTTCAGACGTGTGCGCATGTCAGGTCTCGGTGTCATGGGGAGGGGGCGTTGCCGCCGATCGCGACGGAGAGTTGTGCGGTATCGAGGTACTGCGCGGTTCGCGCGCGAATCTGACCGATCAATGCGCGCTGGTAGGCGCGTTCCGCATCGAGCACCTGCAGCACGCCGGTCTCGCCGGCGCGATAGCCTTCGCGATTCAATCTCAGGCTTGCCTCGGCGGCGTCGAGCGCCCGCTGTTGCGCAAGCGTCTCCTCGGCATCGTGATTGAGGGCTTGAAGCACATCCGCGACTTGCCCCAGCGAGCGGATGACCGTCTGTCGATAGCTCGCCAGCGAGGCCTTGTAGCCGTCGATGGAACCACGGCGATTCGCCTGCAGTGTTCCGCCATGGAAAAGCGGTCCACCGAGCGCGGCGGCCACTCCCCATAGGGTTCCCGGACCAGGAGCGACCTGCGTCAGCCCGGCGGAAAGCGTCAGATGGGGATACAGATCGGCCGTCGCGACGCCAATGGCCGCGCTTGCCGCATGAAGCTGTGCTTCCGCCGCGAGAATGTCCGGACGGTCGCGCGCGACGTCGGAGGGGAGGGTAACTGGCAGATCTTTCGGCAAGGTGAAGTCGGAGAGATCGAAGTCCGGCGGCACCCAGTCGGCGGGGCCTTTGCCTGTCAGCACCGACAATGCATGGCGTGCCGCGTCTCGTTGTTGCGCAAGGGGTGGCAACAAGGTCTCGTCCTGCGCGAGTTGTGTGGCGGCCAATGCGATATCGACCTGGGTGACACTGCCGTATTCGTGCGCTTTCCTGACCAGTTCGAGGTTCTTGCGATCGTTTGCCAGCAAGCCGTTGACCGCGTCTATCTGGGCGCGGGCGGAGGCGAGGAGGAATGCCTGCGTAGCGACGTCGCCGGTGACCGTGAGGTACGCCGCGTCAAACTGGTGCCGCCGAAAATCGGCAAGCGCCGCCTGTTCCTCGACCTGACGCCGGGTGCCGCCAAACAGGTCGAGATCGAAGCTGACCCGCGGGCCGACCGCGTAGTAGTTACCCGTATGCGGCGCGCCGCCACCACTGGCGCGCTGCCGACCGGCCTGTGCGCCGAAGTCCGCTTGCGGGCTCAATGCGCCGCCCACGGCGGTGACCGCCTCGTCTGCCTGGGCGATCGTCGCATCGGCCGCTTCGAGATCGAGGTTTCCCGCGATCGCCCTGCGCATCACGTCGTCCAGCTTCGCAGACGCGAACGGCGCCCACCAGTCGCCTTCGTTCCTCCTGGCGAAGTCGACACAGAGTTGTCGTTCGGCCTGGACATCGTAGTGCAGCGATGCCGGTACGGCCGGCCGCTGGAAGTCGGGCCCGACCATGCAGGCGGACAGGAACATGAGCGAGGTAGCCACGGCCGTCCTGGTCATGCGCTCGAAGAGGATCCATCGGTGGCGTTTCATCGCGTATTTCCAGGGAGGTCGGTTACCCGTCGCGGCTGACGGAGAAACAGGACGAGTGGGCTGACGGCGAGCATCACGATCATCAGCAGCTTGAATTGCCCGATGACGGCGATGAGCGCCGCCTGGCCGGTCACCATCTCGTTCGCCAGTGCGAGTGCTCGACCCGATAACGGGCCGGTCGCGTGTGCCACCGCGCCATAGGGCCTGACATGCTCGGCGAGTGCCAGATGCATGCTCTGCGTGTTGGTGTAGAAATAGATCTGGACGACGGCGATGCCGATCGTGCTGCCATAAAGGCGCGAGAGATTGAACAACACCGTGCCTTCCGCACGATGCGCCGGATCGAGCGTACTGAACGCCGCGCGGGTCAGCGCAGGCATCAAGACCCCCAGGCCCGCACCCTGGAGCGCGCCGGCCGCGACCACGGGCCACCAGTCCATCAACGGCGAGTAACCGAGCATGCGCCAATTGCCGTAGACCACGAGACCCATGCCGGCGAGCACGAGCACACGATGGTCGATTCGCACCGGCGCGCGCCAGGTGAGGAGGAGGGCGCCTATCAAGGCAGCGCCACGCGGGATGGCGATATAACCGGCAATGTCAGGAGGAAAGCGCAGCAACTCCTCGAGCATGGGCGACGTCAGCGCCAATGTCGGCAGCAGCACGAAACCGAAAACGAAGAACATGATGGCCGAGAGACCGAAATTGCGGTCCTTGAACAAGGCCTTGTGGAGGAAATGGCTATCCCTGGTAAGTACGTGCACGGCGAAGAGATAAAAGCCGGTCAAGGAGACGATCGCCTCTACCCAGATCTCCGTCGAGGCGAACCATTCCATGCGCTCGCCTCGGTCCAGCATCAACTGCAATCCGGCGATGCCCATCGTGAAGGTGGCCAGGCCGAAGAAGTCGAAGCGGGGATGGTTTTCGACGACCTTCTCGCGCAGGTACAACGCCATCGTGAGGAAGATGAAGACTGCCAGGGGCAGGCTGAGGTAGAAGAGCGACTGCCAACCCCAGTACTCGCTCACCCAGCCGCCGATTGCCGGGCCGCTGAGGATGCCGAGCAGGGACGTGACGGACCACACGGCGCCGATGCGTCCATGCCGCAGTGGTGGCAATTCATGCAGCAGGATGGCCATCGACAGGGGTGCAAGCGTGCCGCTGGCCGCGCCTTGAAGGATGCGGGCGAAGACGAACTGCAGGGGCGTCGTTGCCAACGTATCCAGCACGAGCGCCATGGAGAACAGTGCAATGGACGTCTGGAACACCTTCTTCCGGCCGTACTTCGCGGACAGCCAATGCGTCAGCGGCATCACGATCGCGCTGGCGGCGATGTACGACGAGAAGACCCAGCCGATCTCGTCATCCGTCATGGACAGGGCCGCCTGGACATGCAACACCGCCGCGTTCGGCAACGAGATGTTCACTCCCTGCATGAAGGTCGCGAGCAAAGCCGCCACCACAAGCGCTCGATGAGCGGCGGGTGTGGCGTCCAGTAAAAGGGCTGTTTTCACCTCGGCGCCCCGATGACGGTGGACGTGGCTTCGCGCGTGTCCACGCGTGCGATGACGCTGATGCCGGAGTAGAGCGGCCGGTTCGGGTCGGCTTCATCCAGCTCGAGACGAACCGGCAGGCGCTGCACCACCTTCACCCAGTTGCCCGTGGCGTTCTCGGGCGGCAACACGGAGAACTCCGATCCGGTGCCGGGGCTCATGCTGGCGACGTGCGCCTTGAACACGCGCCCAGGATAGGCATCGACTTCGATCGTGGCAGCCTGGCCCCGATGCATGTGTGTCAGGCCGGTTTCCCGGAAGTTCGCCTCGACCCAGACATCCCGGCTGGACATCATGGAGAAGACGGTCGTACCGCCACTGACAAAGTCACCCACCTGCAGGTCGTCGACCTTGGTGACGATGCCGTCGTCGGGGGCCACTACATCGGTATACGAGAGATCGAGGCGTGCGCGATCCAGCAAGGCCTGTGCCTCGCGAACGGTCGGGTGCTTGCCAGCGTCGATGTCCGGGTCGCCGGCCAATGCGGCGACGGTGTTGGAAACGGCCTGCTGGAGTGACGTGATGTGCTGTCGTGCCACCTTGTAGTCGGTTTCGGCGCGCTCGAATGCCGCGCGGGAAGCGAAGTCGGACGCAAGCAGCGACTTCTTCCGCTCGAACTCGCGGCCATTGAACTCCGCGGAGTCCTTCGCCGACTGCACCTCGGCTAATTGCTGGCGGTACGTGGCCTTGAGCGATTCCACCTGGAGGCGCGCGCTACCCAGCTTCGCTTCGGCTTGCTCGACGGCGATCCGGTAGGGCTCCGGGTCGATCCGGAAGAGAAGTTCGCCCTTCCTGACCGGCTGGTTGTCCTTCACGGCGACCTCCACCACCTGACCCGGCACCCGCGCGTTGATCGAATCCCTGGCGGCGCGAACGTACGCATCGTCGGTGGACGTGTAATTCTTTTCTTTCATGTACTTGGCGCCACCTCCTAAGGCCATGACGAGGGGCAGCGCCAGCATAAGCGGCCAGCGCCATCGTTCTTTGAAAGGGAGTTCTTTGCCCATTGCCAGCGACCTTCAGGAAGAGTTGAATTTTGTACGAGGTCGGATAATATGTTCGCAAGAACCGGAGTTCAAGTTTTTTTATGCGAGACGGAACAAAAAAAGAGAAGCTCGAGAAACGGCCTCGCGGTCGGCCGAGGGCTTATGAGCCGGAGACGGCGATGAAGCAGGCCACGGATGCGTTCTGGAAGGCGGGTTATGCCGGAACCTCGCTCGACGATATCTCGGCCGCCACTGGCATGAACCGGCCCAGCCTGCGCGCCGCTTTCGGCGACAAACACGCCATCTACGTGAAGGCGCTACGCGAATACTGGGAGTTCAAGTTCGCGGCGATGCGCAAGGCGTTGGCGGGTGGCGGAACCCTGGACGAGGTGCTGATGCGTGTTTACGACGTTGCCCTGTCCATCTATTTTTCGGGTGAGGGTGACGCGCGTGGCTGCTTCGTCGTCGGGACGGCGGTGACCGAAGCCGTCGACGATCCCGAGATCCGCCAGATCATCTCCACGGGTTTTCGCACGATCGACGCCGATTTCGAGGCGCGTCTCAAGGAGGCTCGTGAAGTGGGCGAACTGAAGAAGGATGCCGATCCCGAGGCGCTGGCATTACTCGCTTCCGCCACGATGCACACCATCGCCGTCCGTGCCCGTGCAGGCACGTCTCGCACCGAACTGAAGAAACTGGCCCGCAAGGCCGTGAGCGTGATGGTCGGTGGCTGAGTCGCTTCCCGACATCATCGCAGGCAATCTCCCGGTCCTGTTCTGCGGTATCAATCCTGGCATGCAGGCCGCCACGACGGGCCATCATTTTGCCGGCCGGAGTAACCGCTTCTGGCGAACGCTGCATCTCGCCGGTTTCACGCCGGAGCAGATCCTCGCGGAAAACGATCGCACGCTACTTCAGTACGGATGTGGCCTGACAACCGTCGTCGAACGCGCCACGGCCGGCGCGGACGAGTTGTCCCGGCAGGAATTCATCGACTCTGCCGCCGCGTTCGAAGCGAAGATCGCCCGTTACACGCCGCGGTTCGTCGCGTTTCTCGGCAAGGTGGCGTATGCCACGTTATCAGGACGCAGGGACATCACATGGGGACTGCAACCCGCGCCGATGGCGACATCGTCCGTTTGGGTCTTGCCCAACCCCAGCGGACGAAACCTCTCTTTTACGCTCGACATGCTCGTCACGGCCTATGGCGAGCTTTGCGTGGCGGCGAAGCTTCCCTAGGTTCGTCGACGTGTCATGGGAGTGTTGGCGCGACATCGAACCCGATCTTGAAGCGATCGACTGTCATTTGGTCGCATCGCCATGGCGATATGACCATGGCGATGCGCTGTGATGCGTCGTTACTTGCCCTGGATCAGCAACCCGAGCGGAGCCAGCGGGCCGACCTGCCAGAAACCGAAGTTCAGCAAGCCAGCCTGGGCCAGCGGCAGCGTGCCGATGACCGCTTTCGCCTCGTCGAGCGACGCCACGTTCATGAGGAAGATGACACCGGGCACGTCCTCACGGAACCAGAACTGTTCCATCTTGCCGTCGAGGTAGAGCTGGAGCGTGGCCGGGACTTCGTTCGGCATGTACTGCTGCTTCTGCTCCGGAGTGAGCGGGGCCTTGCCCGAACCGATCGCGAATACTTTCATGAGTCGTCTCCTTGGTTTGTCGCATGGGGTGGGAGTGCTCAATCTAGTCATCGGCGGGCAGAGGCGGTATCGTCGTAAATGACAACATTAGGGTCATTCACGCCATGCGACTTTCTATCATCGCCCTGGAAGGCCTGTTCGATACCGGGCTGACCGTGCTGCTCGATGCTTTCACCGTCGCGAACAATGTCTCGGCGCGGCAAGGTGGGCCACGGCTTTTCGAGGTGTCGCTGGTCGGCATGCGCAAGAAGGTGCGCACGGGGCAGGGCATGTCCATCCCCGTCAAGCCGATCTCAGCAGGCCCCTGTCCGGACTGGGTGGTGGTTCCGGCACTCAACACGGGAACGCCTGAATTGTTGGCCCCGGCACTCGATCGCCCCGAGGTAAAGAAAGCCAAGGCGCAGCTGCTGGCGTGGCGTGACGAGGGCGCGCAACTGGCGGCGTCCTGCATCGGCACTTTTGTTCTCGCGGATGCGGGGTTGCTCGATCATCGGGAAGCGACGACCACCTGGTGGCTCGCGCCGTTTTTTCGGCAACGCTATCCGAAGGTATTGCTCGACGAATCACGCATGCTCGTGCCGTCCGATATCGGTGTCACCGCCGGTGCGGCCATGGGGCACCTCGATCTGGCATTATGGTTGATTCGCAAGGCCAGCCCCGAGCTGGCGAGCGTCGTGTCGCGTTATCTGCTCGCTGACCTGCGTACGCTGCAGGCGCCATACATCATTCCGAATCATCTGGCCCAGGCTGATCCGCTGATCCTTCGTTTCGAACGATGGGCGCGAGACCGTCTTAAGGAGGGTTTCTCGCTGCAGGACGCAGCCGATGCGTTGGCGACCAGCACGCGTACCTTGCAGCGACGCTGCGAGGCGGTACTCGGCAAATCACCGCTTTCGTACTTCCAGGACCTGCGCGTCGAACGTGCGCAGTCGTTACTGCACGGCAGTGGCCTCGATCTGGAGGCCATCGCCGCCGAAGTGGGCTATGCCGATGGGGCGACACTACGCACCTTGTTGCGGCAGAAGCTGGGGCGCGGCGTTCGCGATCTTCGCGCGGGCCTTCAATAGCAAGCGGCCCCTCCCGGCATACCGGAAGAGGCCGCGTTGTTCACGTCACCGCGCGAGCGGTGTCGATCACCACTTGCCGAGGTGGGCGCCGCCGTCAACGCGGACGGATTCACCGGTGATGCGCGGCGCTTCGGTCACGAAGATCACGGCGTCGACGATTTCGTCCACGGTCGAGATGCCGTTGATCGGCGAGAACGTGGCGAGGACGTCCTTCGGGCTGTTCGCGTGCATCGGCGTGTCGACGATGCCCGGGGCCACGGTGTTCACGCGGATACGCTGGCCGGCAAATTCCATGGCGAGGTTGCGCGAAGCGGACTCGATGCCGCCCTTGGTGATCATGGCCACGGCCGAATTGGCACCCGCGATCGGGTTATCGGCCAACGGCGAGGTGATGCTGACGATGCTGCCGCCGGTGCCCTGGGCGAGCAGCTGACGCACGACGCGCTGGGTCATGTGGAGGAAACCGTCGACATTGGTCGTCTGCAAGGCGCGGTAATCCTCCAGCGTGATGTCCAGGAACGGCTTGGCGATGTAGATGCCGGCGTTGTTGACCAGCGCGTCGACCGAGCCGAACGTTGCGACGGCGGCGTCGACGACCTTGGCGGCGGTGGCGGGGTCCGCGATGTCGCCGTCCACGCGCAGCAGGCGATCCGACTGCGGCAGTTCCGTGGAAGCGCTGATCTTGCGGGACGTGGCGACGACGTTATAGCCGCGCTCGAGGAAACGAGTGACGAGGCCGGCACCGATGCCTTGCGAAGCGCCGGTGATGACGATGGTGGGCTGAGCTTTCATGGTGTTCTCCAGCAGGGGGTAAGAGGTGATCTGGGAGAAAGTCTGCGCGCCTGGCGATTAGTTGATTAGGGGGAATAATGTGGAATCTCTTTCCCATCTATGGGAAAGTCATCCCATGCTGGATCTCAATGACATCGCGGTGTTCGTCCGGGTAGCCCAACTGGGCAGTTTCAGCCGTGCGGCGCATGCGCTGGGCATGCCTGTCTCGACCGTCAGCCGACGGGTCAGCGCGCTGGAGGACCAGCTCGGCGTGACCCTGTTGCAACGGACCACCCGCAAACTCAGCCTGACCGTGCAGGGGCGCGCCTACCTGGACCAGTGCGGCGAACCACTGGCGCAGCTGTATGACGCGGAACGCGCCTTGACCCACACGCAGCGGGAGCCGGAAGGGCTGCTGCGCATCTCGGTGCCCCTGGTTTTCGCCCAGGCACCGTTCCAGGACTTCCTGTCCGGCTTCATGACGACGTATCCGCGCATCAAGGTGGAGCTGTTCGTCACGAACACGTTCCTGGACCTGATCGCCGAGAACATCGACGTGGCCATCCGCTTCGGTGGCCTGCAGGATTCCACGCTGGTGTCGCAGCGCCTTGGCAAGAGCGTGCGCTACCTCGTCGCCACACCCGGCTACCTGGCGGATCACCCACCGCCCGGCAAGCTCGAGGACCTGGCGAAGCACGACTGCATCGTCCTCAACGGACGCAACAACGAAACCGAATGGCAGCTGGTGAAGGGGCGTCGCGCCGTCAAGGTACACGTCAGCGGACCGCTTTCCGGGCGGGATTTCGCGACGGTCAGTGCCTTCGTTTATCGCGGCCACGGCGTGGGCCTCATGCCATCGGATTACTGCGACGAACGAATCGCCAGTGGCGAACTCGTGCGCCTGCTGCCCGAGTGGTCGTCGCCAGAGATCCCCATCCACGTGGTGTACCCCACGCGGCGCTTCCTGCCGTCACGGCTGCATGCGTTCCTGGACGCATTGCGGAGCTGGGCTGCCTTGCAGTTGAACTAGCGCTTGGCCTTCGCGGCGGCCTCTGCCTCGTCGTTCAGTGCCTTGCTCTCGTGTCGCGGCTTGATGAAGGGAGTGGGGTGGGCGCGCTTGGTGAAGCTCATCGCCCCGGCGGTGGCCCAGTCGACACCGGAACGTTCCTTCTCGAAGCGCTTCGCATCGCGGCGTCGCACGATCTCGGCGATATGGCTGGCTTCCTCCAAGGGCACGCCGATCTCGCGCAGGGTGAGCATCCCCGCGTTGAGCGCCGATTCAAAGGTTTCGCGCACGTGGATCTTCACGCCGCGCGTCACCAGATGAAGCGAGTGTTCGCGATCGTAGCTGCGAACCACCAGCGATGCTTGTGGGAAACGCTCGTTGACGACCTCGACGATGCTGTTGGCGGTGTCGCGCCGCTCGACGCATATCGCGATGACCTTCGCGTGTTCCGCACCGGCGGCGGAAAGCACGTCCAGGCGGGTGCCATCGCCGTAGTAGATCTTGAAGCCGAAGTCCGATGCGGCCTGGATCATCTCGATGTCCGTATCGATCACCGTGACGTCCACGTCGCGGGCCAGCAGCGACTGGCTGACGACCTGGCCGAAGCGACCGAAGCCGATGATCAGGACACTGCGGGAAAGGTTCAGCGGCGTATCGATGCCGTCCATCGGCTTCGGTTCCTGCCGGACCGGCAACCGGCGGACGATCTGGACCAGCAGCGGTGCCAGAGCCATCGAAAGGACGACGATCGCCGTGAAGTTCGCGCTTGTCGGCGCATCGATGAGCCCGGACGACGCGGCAGTCGCGTAGAGCACGAAGGCGAACTCGCCGCCCAGGGCCATCAAGGCGGCACGTTCCAGCGCTTCCCGATGATCGCTCCGTGTCAGGCGCCCGACAACGTAGATGCACAGCGCCTTGGCCGACATCATCGCCAGCACGCCAACCGCGATAAGCGGCCAATGGGCGCGCACGGTCGGAAGGTCGAGCGTCATGCCGACCCCGAGGAAGAACAACCCCAGAAGGATGCCGCGGAACGGCTCGATGTCGGCCTCGAGTTGATGCCGGAAGCTCGACTCCGATAACAGCACGCCCGCCAGGAAAGCGCCCATGGCCATCGAGAGGCCACCGACCTGCATCAGCAACGCTGCGCCCAGCACCACCAGCAACGCCCCGGCGGCCAGGACCTCGCGCACCTTTGACCGAGCCAGGATGCGGAAGAGGGGATTGAGCAGCCATCGGCCGGCAATGATCAGGGCGGCCAGAGCGGCAATGCCCTTCAGCACGGAGTACCAGTACTGCGACGGAGCGACATGCTCCTGTGACGGGGACAGCCAGGCCACCAGGGCGAGCAGCGGCACCAGCAGGAGGTCCTCGAGAAGCAGCACGGAAACGATCTTCTGTCCCGCCGAC
>DATNJP010000143.1:0-2013 GCA_035603855.1 Luteibacter sp.
CAGGCGTTCGGCGGCGATGGATTGCCGTGCGTCGAACAGCCAGTCACGCGGCACGCCACTCACGGGCGCGGCGCCGGGTTCGATCACGATGTCGCCATTGGTGCTGCGCTGGATGCGCGCACCGGCGATACCGCCTGCGCTTTGCGGCACGGCAAGCAACGGCGTGTCGAGGGTCACCGGATGCGACGTGGGTGCCGCGGCGCTGTACGGCCCGGCCGCAACCTGGCGACCTTGCACATCGACCACCACGACATCCGTAAGGCCACCATCGAGCCTTGCCCACGCATAGGCGTCTTGCGGCAATTCCACGACATACGCCTTCGCGCCCGGCGTGGCGTTGACCGGGTACGCCATGGCGAACGGCAGCGGCGCGTCGGCGTGCGCCGCTGCCGCGAACACACCTGCAACCATCAGACAGCGACGCCAGTCACGACGCATTCGACGACTCCGACGAGGGAACTTCCACCTGTCGCGGCGGCGCAGGGGCGAGATAACCGATGACCGTGCACAGCAGGCCATAAGCCATGAACGAGGCGATGCCGAACAGGTTGCCCAGGTGCCCGCGATCGACCAGCAGCAGCTTCAGCAACACCAGTGCCATAGTCGCGGCACCGGCCATCCAGAGCAGACGCTGTCCACGTTTGGAACCGAGCACCCAGGCCACGACGCCGATCACGCTCCACACGACGGTGAGAGAGAGTTCGGCGAGGCTCGAGCCCGGCATGTTGCCATCCCACGGCACGCCGCCGAGATGATGCACGGCACGCAACGTCATGCTGGTGGCCATGATGAAAGCCACGACGGCCAGCACGGCGGGACGCGTGGCGCGCACTTCGCGTGGAATGGCTTCGTCGGAGATCGCTCTTGCGACGAAGAGCAACACGGCGATCAGCAGGAGGTCGATCGGGTTGAGCACGGGCACGAACGGGAGCGGCTTCGGGCTGCCTTCCGCACCGAGTGCGGATATCCCGATGGCGACCATGCCCACCGCCACGCACGCACCGACGGCGTAACGGATTTCGCGCGCGTGCATCGTCAGCGGCATCGCCAACCAACGCGTGGCCCAGAGAACAAGGGCTGCCAGCAGCAGTGTGGGCAAGGCCGATGCGAGGAGGTGCCAGCCCTGCCCCAGTGTCGGCGCGTGATCGAGCCAGAGCAGGATCGCCACGGTGAAGACCGCGACCCAGCGGAGCCACCAGACGGTGGCAGACGCGACAGCGGCGATGCGATGTGGCGCGACGCCTCGCAACGAGAACCATCCCGTCACGGCCATGACGACGACGGCGGCGAGAGGCCAGCCTGCCAGCGGCTGGATACCGGCGTTGCCTGCGGACATGACCGTGAGACCGGCAGCCGCCAGGAACAGCGGTACGCCGAAGGCGAGCACCACGCCGAGGTCGAGCTTGCGCACACGCGGACACGCCAATGCGAGCAGGAAGCCGGTGACCGACAGCAAGGCCAGCCAGCACGCGGCTTCCGGTTCGCGTTCGATCACGAACGTGTCGATCTCATTGATGAAGGCCACGAGCCACCAGATCACGGCCCATATCAGCAACCCGATGCGCGCGAGACCGGAAACACCGCGCGACATGCCATGCCGGTCGAACTGCCATGCACCCACGCTCGCACCGATCACCAGCAGCAGGCTGCCGATGAACATCGCATTGAGGAAGGGCGCGTCGTTGACGTGCTGGTGGAATAGCGAAGCAAGCACCCAGGCCACGCCTGCGGCGATCTGAAGGAACACACCCGCCCAGCGTGGCAGGCGTCGCGATTGACGGAAGCCGAGCCAGATCAGGCCCGCGCCTTCCAGCGCGAAGACGCTTGCCGTGACGCTCGCGCTCAAGGCCAGCGGTACGGCGATGGTCGCGAACGCCACCGCCAGCACGGCCCACGTCTCGCGCAGCAAGGACATGTCGTCGCGCTTGCGGATGGCGAAGGCGATGGCCACGTAGATCGCCGCGGCAACGAGCGCGGAGATCGCCAGGGGCATCGGTTTCCAGTCGAGCAACG
>DATNJP010000144.1:0-6818 GCA_035603855.1 Luteibacter sp.
CAGCCACCATCCGGGAAAGGAACGCGCCATGATCCTGTTTCTCGCCTTGCTCATCGGTATCGTCGCTGGATACCGCGCCATGATGGCGCCCGCTTTCGTCGCCTTCGCCGCCCGTTTCGGCGACCTGCACCTTACCGGCACACCCCTGGCTTTCATGGGCTATGCCTGGACCCCCTGGATTTTCGGCATCGCCGCCATCGGCGAACTCATCACCGACAAGCTGCCAAGCACACCGAGCCGCAAGATCCCCTTGCAGTTCGGCACGCGCATCATCATGGGCGCGTTGAGCGGCGCCTGCGTCGGCGCCAGCGATGAAAGCCTGGTGGGTGGACTGATCGCCGGCGCGATCGGTGCCGTCCTTGGCACCTACGGTGGTTCGATGGGACGCGCAAAGTTGGCCGCCGTGTTCCACAAGGACCTTCCCGGCGCACTTATCGAAGATATCGTCTCGATCGTGCTGGCCCTCGTGGTGGTCTTCCTGGTCTGACCGGTCAGAACTGCGCGTTGAGGTTCACGAAGTACTGGCGTGGCGCGCCGGCCATCAGGGTCTGGTTGTAGCCTTGCGGGTCGGAAGCTACGTAGCCGTTCGTGCCCGTGGAGGCGAAGTAGCGCTTGTCGAACAGGTTGGTGACATTCAGGCCGATGCTGACGCCCTTGAAGCCCGACCACGTGCCGAAGTCGTACGCGATGCCCGCATCCGCCACCCAGTACGAAGGCACCGACGAATCGTTGGTGTACGTGATGTAGCGACGGCCGGTGTACTTGGCGTCGAGGTTCGCGCGCCAGCCGTCCAGTTCGTAGCTCACCGAGCTGGAGAACATCGTCTTGGGTACGCCGACCACGTACTTGTCGGCGGTCGGTACCGTACCTGAGCTCTGGTAATCGTCCTGGTACTGCGAGTGGTTGTACGAGAACGAGTTCAGCCAGGTCAGGCCGTGCACCGGCTTCCAGACGAAGGCGATGTCGGCGCCGCGGCTCTTCACGTCACCCACGTTGTTGAGCGACGAGGCACAGGTAACCACCGCCGGGCACGGCGTGGTGACCAGAAGGCGGTTCTCGAAACGCGTGTAGAAAAGGCCGAGCGAGGCTTCGAAGGTCTCGCCGTGTGCGCGGTAACCCACCTGCCAGGTCTGCGATTCCTCCGGCTTCAGGCGGCTCTTCGCGGCGTCAAACGCATCCTGCGACGTGCTGAACGGCGTGATGCCGAACGCCGAGAGGTTCTTCGCGTAGGAGCCGTAGATGTCCTGGTACCCGTCAAGCTTGTAGTCGACACCGGCCTGCGGCAGGAAGCCCTTGCTCGCCTTCATTTCACCCTGCGCGAAGGCCGTGGTCGGCACGAGCGACGTGGCGTCGGTGGTGACGCGCAGCGACTTCGCACCGAAGTTCACGGTCAGCTGGTCGTCGAGCAGGTGCACCGTGTCCTCGGCGTAAGCCATGCGCGTCTTGGTTTCGTAGTGCTGCAGGAAGGCGCGCAGGAACGGGGTCTGGTCGTTGTAGACCGTGTACAGCGCGGTGTACTGACCGTCGAGGGTGAAGAAGTTGCGCTCCTGGTTCGTGTTGGCGTTCTCGCCCCACACACCGAGTTCGATCTCGTGGTTGCCGAGGTTGAACTTCAGGTCCGAGGTGAGGCCGTAGCGATCCAGGCCGTAATCGGTGGTGCGCATCGCGATGGGCACGGTCGGCGACGAAGCCTGGTACGGCGTCGCCCACTGACCTTCACCGCGATCGGCGTGGTAGTAGCCCGTGGCGTCGAGCGTGGCGCCACCGAGATTGAACGAGCCCGACAGACCCGCGAGGCCATCACGGCGAATACCGCCGCCGGCGTAGTAGGTGGAATCGCCCTTGCCGTAATCGGCCGGCAGCGCGTCGAGCACGGCCGGATACGCGCCCTTGCCGTTGAGCGCGTTGGCGATGCCCACGGCCGTGTTCCAGTCCGGCTGCAGGTAGTCCCAATCCCAACCCAGCGCGCGCTGGCTGGTCAGGGAGAGATCCATGTAGTCGTATTCCTTACGCTTGCTGCCATCCGCGAACAGGCTGATGCGGTTGCCGTCGCCCCACTGGTACACCGCCTTGAGGTTGGCCTGGTTCGACTTCTGGTCACCGAAGCCCTTCCACTTGTCGGTGTCCGCATGCGCGAAGGACACATACATGGAGAAGCCACCATGGTCGCCGCTGTCCGCGCGGACGAAGGTGCGGCTCGTGGAATCGGAGCCCAGCACCTGGTTGAAGCGCACGCCGGGCTTCATGTCCGGATCGGCGGAGTAGAACTGCACCGTGCCGCCGAGGTTCGTGTTGGAGGCCGTGCCCAAGGCGCCCGCGCCCTGTGCCAGCTCCACCGTGGCAAGGTTCTCCGACGTGATCGCGCGCGTCACCTGCAGGCCATCGGTAACGCCGTAACCCATGGTGCCGAGCGGAATACCGTCGAGCGTGAAGCCCAGGCGCGACTGGTCGAAGCCGTGCAGGGTGATCTGCGTGGACCACTCATAGGCTCCCCAGGGATCCGCCGACTGGAATTGCACGCCCGGCAATTTGTCCAGCGCTTTCAACGCGCTGCTGCCCGGCGTCTGCTGGCGGACGATCTCGTCCACGCCGATGCTCTGGATCTGCCGGGTCTCGCCCGGCGCGATCACGGAGACCGCATCGAGCTGCTTCGGGTTGTTCCGCGCATCCGCCTCGGCGGCAGGCGCGGCCTTGGCGTCGTCATCGGTGGCATGGGCGAAGCCCGCGTGCAGCGAAAGAGCAAGCGCGGCGGCGAGGGCGGTACGACGGAGTGAAACACGTGCGAACGTCATCGGGTCGATCCATCGGGGCAGAAGCCGCGGAGCCTGTTGGTTTCGCATGTAACGGTGCTTACTCGCAGATGACGGCTGTTTGACTGTCCGCCGAAGCGTGATGCAGTCGCGGTCGACAGAAGTGCTTCCCCGCGTAACCACCAACGGTCCCCGGCTCGCCGTCGAGACGTTTAGCCGTCCATCCTTCCAGTTCACCAGCGAGTCGATCGTGCATATGCGGGCAAACAGGGGTACAGTCGATGCGCTGGCCGCCGACGCGCTGACACAATCCGGTCACCGGACCGGCGCAGGCTCACCACGACAAGGAGGATCCGATGCGTTATCCGAGCCCTTTCCTTTTGCCGATGCTGGCGCTGGTGTCGCTGGCCGGCTGCGCGAGCACATCGACGCCCGTCGCCGAGATACCCCCTGTCGCACCAATCGCCGTGTCATGTACGGAAAATGCACTTAGCGAACAGCCGTGCATCGCGCAGGCGCGGCAGAAGTGCGCCTCACCGGAAGTCGACACCATCCGCCTCGTGCTGGCGACACCCGTGGCGATGGAAGGCGGCAACTATACGAAGCAGCGCTACGACTACCACGCCACCTATCGCTGCCCGGAAAGCGTGACGAGCGCGGAACCGCTCTGACGCGGACCGAGGCCGAGTTCGGGTAAGCGGCTCCCACCCGGGCGTTGTGGGGTCACGACGCCGTACGGCGCTCCAGTTGCGCCAGCCACGCCATCGCGTGCTCGCGATCCGGGCCGCACATCTCCCGGTCCGGTCGCAGGCCACCGCATACTTTCGGCCGCTCGGGCTTTCCGAAGATCGCGCAGCGGTTGTCGTCCGTCAGTTGCACGCAGCGCACGCCCGCGGGCTTGCCGTTGGGCATGCCGGGAATGGGCGAGCTGATGGACGGCGCGATGCAACAGGCGCCACATCCGGCACGGCAGGTCAGCGCGGCCGCGGATGCGGCAGCGAGGACGGTCCCGCTCGATGATGGGTTGGCCTGGGTCATGACCTATCAGGATACCGCCAGGGCGCGGCGCTAAGATGCCCCTTGTCAGGGCGAGCGGAGACTCGGGGATGTGGAAACGGGTAGTCACCTATGGGGCACTGCTGGCCGCGGGCACGCTGGCCCTGCAGTGGCTCGACTATCAGCGCCTGGCGCGGATGCATTCGGGTGATATCTATCTGTTCCTGGTCGCCGTCGCGTTCCTGGTGCTGGGTGTCGTCCTCGGCGTGAAGGTCTTCGCCGCCCCGGCGCCCGCACCCTTCGACGGCAATCCCAAGGCCAAGGAGGCGCTGGGCCTGAGTGAACGGGAACTGGAAGTGCTGCACGAGCTGGCCGCCGGGCACTCCAACAAGGAGATCGCCGCGCGCCTCCATGTGTCGCCGAACACAATCAAGACTCACGTGGCACGGCTCTTCGAGAAGTTGGGGGCGAGGCGGCGCACCGAGGCGATTCTCCGGGCGCGCGAACTGGGCATCCTTCCCTGACCCCCATCATTCGGGGTGAATACGCCGAAATCACCCGTTCGGGCGATTGCCTCGCGACACCGGAACCCGGTCAATCGGGGCTCAACCCATCACCAAGGAACACCCCATGCTGCGGACCATCCTGAAGTACGGCCTCATCGCCGGCCTGGTCGTCGGTGGATTCGAGATCGTCACGTTCACCGCGTTCTCCGGCATTCCGCCCCTGAAGTACGGCATGCTGATCGGCTACACGACCATGCTGGTCGCGCTGAGCGCGGTGTTCGTGGGCATCAAGCACCACCGGGACGTGGACCGGGGCGGGGTGATCGGGTTCTGGCCCGCGTTCGGCGTCGGGCTCGGCGTCAGCGTCATCGCCGGCATCTTCTATGTGGTGGCCTGGGAACTGGTGCAGGCGATGACCCACATGGACTTCGCCACGTCGTATGGCAACGCGATGATCGCGAGCGAAAAAGCGAAGGGCGCCAGCCCCGAGGCGCTGGCGAAGCTGTCTTCCGAGATGGCCGCCTTCAGGGTCCAGTACGCCGATCCCCTGTTTCGCCTGCCGATGACCTTCGCCGAGATCTTCCCGGTGGGCGTACTGGTATCGCTGGTCTCGGCAGGCCTGCTGCGAAACAGCCGCTTCCTCCCCGCGCGGCGGGGCTGAAGCGCGCCGATCTCAGAAGCGCTGGCGCAACAGGTTGTACACGGGGTCGGTATCCGGCCGCTCACCGTGCCAGCGTTCGAACGCGTCGGCGGCCTGCTCCACCAGCATGCCGAGACCGTCGCGGAAATAACGGGCGCCCGCGGCGGTGGCCCAACCCTTGAAGCTCGCCGTGGCGGCGCCGTAGCAGAGGTCGTAGCAGGTGGAATGGTCCTGCAGGATCGACATCGGGATGTCGAACGTGCCGTTCTGGATGCCGATGGACGTCGCGTTGACCACCAGGTCGAAGCATTCGCCTTCCAGGCCATCCCAGTAACGGGTGTGGCAGCGCGCGGGGTCGCCGATCGCGTCGGCCAGCTGGTCCGCACGTTCCGGGGTGCGATTGACGATGGTCAGGGTCTGCACGCCGGCGTCGAGCAAGGCCCAGGCGACGGCTTTCGCCGCGCCGCCGGCACCGAGAAGCAGGGTGTCGTGGCCACGCAGGTCGAGCGAGTGACGCTCGGTGGCGTCGCGGACGAAGCCGCTGCCGTCGGTGTTGTGGGCGTGCAGTTTGCCGCCGACCAGGGGGGTGAGCGTATTCGCGGCGCCGACGCGGGCGGCCGCCTCGCTGTGCTCGCTGGCCAGGGCGAAGGCGCGCTCCTTGTGCGGCAGAGTCACGTTGGCACCGAGACCGCCATCGGCGAAGAAGCGGCGGACGGCCTCCTCGAACTGCTCCGGCGCGGCGTCGATGGTTTCGTAACTCAGGCGAATTCCGAGCTGGGCGGCGAAGGCCTTGTGGATCTCCGGGGACAGCGAATGCGCGATCGGGTGACCGAACACGGCGTAGCGGTGCGCTTCAGCGCTCATGGACTCTCCTGGCACGGCGCCGGACACACTGTCCGGCGTCTGGATTCTAGCAATGCGGGAGGCCCGTCCCGCGCCACCAGACTGCGATCGTGCCGATCAAGGGCCGGTCAACGTCGCGATCCGTGAGACGACGGCTACCTAGGCTCCTTCCATCGCCAACGGATCGCCAGGAGTACGCCATGCACGACACGCTTTCGCCGCGCCGCCTGCGCGCCCTCATCGCCCTCGCCTGGCTGGTCGCGGGTGCCTTGCTGCTTCTGCTGACACCGTTGTCCGGACATAGCGACACGCTGGGCTGGACGCCGGCGTTCTGGTTGCTGCTGGCACCGGCCAGCGTGCTGGTGGCGATGAAGCCCAATCTGCCGCTGTCGTTGTTGAGCGCCCTGTGGGAGCCGCTTCAGCGGCGATCGCGGGTTGGTGGGCGGGGTCATTTGGGGGGCTATCGCCGCTGAAGCGGCTCCCACAGGGGCTCGGGGCTCAGCCTCAGAGTCAACTGCAGCTTCAGCCTCAGCCTCAGCCCCAGAGTCAGCTTCGGCTTCGGCTTCAGGTCTTTGGTCTTGGGCCTTCAGGTTTCAGGTTTCAGGTTTCAGGTCTGGATGCCGAGGCGCTTTAGTTCCAGGCGGCGGAGGAACTCCTGCATGATGCGCAGGTAGAGGTCTTCGCCCAGGTAGGCATCTTCCACGCCTGCGTCGATCGAGGGATTGTCGTTGACCTCGATCACCACCGGGCGGTCGCCGACCTGTTTCAGGTCGACGCCGTAAAGACCATCGCCGATGGTTTGCGTGGCCTTGAGCGCCAGCTTCACCACTTCGGTGGGTGCGTCGCGCACGGGCACGGTGCGGAAGCCGCCCGATTTGGCCGTGCCCTTGGCGCCATGGTTGTAGATCTGCCAATGGCCGCGCGACATGAAGTATTGGCAGGCGTACAGCGGCTCGTGGTTGAGCACGCCGATGCGCCAGTCGAATTCCGTGTAGAGGTATTCCTGCGCGATCAGCAGGGCGCTGTGCGAGAACAGCTCGCTGGCCGCCTTCGCCAGCGCCTCCCGGGTTTCCACCTTCACCA
>DATNJP010000145.1:0-4772 GCA_035603855.1 Luteibacter sp.
GCTTCGCACCGACCCAGGCGCAAGTCGACGCAGTAGTCGCACACCTGCAGCAGGCGGGCTTCACGAACATCGAAGTGGCACCGAACAACCTGCTGGTGACCGCCGACGGTACCGCGGGTACCGCCACCAACGGTTTCCGCACGTCCATCAAGCGCTTCACGGCGAACGGACGCGAGTTCTTCGCCAACGACACCCCGGCCCTGGTTCCGGCAGCCCTTGGTGATTCGGTCAACGCAGTGCTCGGCCTTCAGAACGTGTCGGTGAAGCGTCCGCTGCACCATGTCTACAAGCCCGAGAACGTCACGGTGCCGGGCCCGGCGTCGAGCACGCAGGCGGCCGCCGCCGTGACCTCGCACCGTCCGCAGGACTTCGCGGCCATCTACGGTGGCAGCAGCGTGCCGACCGCCAGCAACACGGCCGTGGGCATCATCACCTGGGGCTCGATCACGCAGACCGTGAGCGACCTCAACAGCTTCACGTCCAGCGCCGGCCTGCCCACGGTGAATTCCACGATCACCAAGGTGGGTAGCGGCACGTTCGCGAACGATCCGGATTCCAACGGCGAGTGGTCGCTGGATAGCCAGGACATCGTCGGTATCGCCGGTGCCGTGAAACAGCTGATCTTCTATACCTCGGCGAACGGCAACTCGAGTTCCGGCGGCATCACGAACGCGGGCATCACCGCCACGTTCAACCGTGCGGTGACCGACAACATCGCCAAGCTGATCAACGTCTCGCTCGGCGAAGACGAGACGGCCGCCGAAGAGTCCGGCACGCAAGCTGCCGACGACGCGATCTTCCAGCAGGCGGTCGCGCAGGGCCAGACGTTCTCGGTCGCGTCCGGCGATGCCGGCGTTTACCAGTGGTCGGCCGATCCGTTGTCCGGTTCGCCGGGTTACGTCGCGAACTCCGCCGGTACGGTGAAGATCGATCTCACCCACTACTCGGTCAGCGAGCCGGCCAGCTCGCCTTACGTGATCCAGGTGGGTGGAACCACGCTGTCGACCAGTGGCACCACGTGGACCGGTGAAACGGTGTGGAACGAAGGCCTTTCGGCCATCGCGCCAAGCCAGGGTGACAACAACCAGCGCCTGTGGGCGACGGGTGGTGGCACCAGCCTGTTCGAGACGGCACCGTCGTGGCAGTCGTCGGTGTCCAGCTCGACCAAGCGCGTGGGTCCGGACCTGTCGTTCGACGCCGCGTCCTCGTCGGGTGCCCTGATCATCGTGAACGGCTCCACGGAGCAGGTGGGTGGTACGAGCCTGGCGTCGCCGTTGTTCGTGGGTGCGTTCGCGCGCATCGAGTCGGCGGCGAACAACGCCATTGGCTTTCCGGCCTCGAAGTTCTACCAGGCGTTTCCGACGCAGGCCTCGTTGCTGCACGACGTGACCTCCGGAAACAACGGCTACCAGAACCATGGCTACACCGCGTCCAGTGGCTTCGACGAGGCGACCGGTTTCGGCAGCTTCGACATCGGCAAGCTGAACACGTACGCGCAGGCCAACTGGGTGAGCGGCGGCGGTGGCACCAACGTGCCGCCGGTGGCCAACTTCAGCGTGGTGACCAGCGGCCTGACCGCCACGTTCACCGACAGCTCCTCCGATAGCGACGGCAGCATCGCCTCGCACTCGTGGACCTTCGGCGATGGCGCGTCGTCCAGCAGCACCAGTCCGAGCCACACCTATGCTTCCGCGGGTACCTACTCGGTGAGCGAAACGGTCACCGACAACAGCGGCGCGAGCAACACGAAGACCTCGTCGGTCACCGTGACCTCGACCGGCGGTGGCGGTGGCAACGTGCTGCAGAATGGCGTGGCTGTCACGGGCTTGTCGGCCGCCCGCAACGGTCAGCTGAACTACTCCGTGGCGGTTCCTTCGGGCGCGCATAACCTGAAGATCGCGATCTCGGGTGGTTCGGGCGATGCGGACCTGTACGTGAGGCTCGGTTCCGCGCCGACGACATCGACCTACGATTGCCGTCCGTTCGTCACCGGCAACACGGAAAGTTGCACGGCGACGGCACCGCAGGCAGGCACGTACTTCATCATGATCAACGGATTCTCCGCGTTCTCCGGCGTGACGCTGAAGGCCACGTGGACCAACTGATCGATCGATGAGGTCACGCAGTGACCAAGGCGCCCGCCCGAAAGAGCGGGCGCCTTCGTTGGCGACAGACGCGCGGCACTCGCCCCCGCTGTAAGATTTCGACATGAGTCGCACCTTGCTCGCCTTGCTGGTTCCGGAAGCCGAACCCGTGGTCGGTGACCTGCGCGCTCGCCTCGATCCCGCGGCGAAGCTCGGCCTCGGCGCACACATCACGCTGGTGTATCCGTTCCTCGACAGCGACGCGATCACGCCGGCGGCGATCGACCGGTTGCGCGAAGTGGCCCTCGCTCATGCCGCCCCGGCTTTCGAACTGGCCACCGTGCGTACGTTTCCCTCCACCGTCTGGCTCGAACCTTCTCCTTCCAGCGCCATCGTGTCGTTGGCCACGGCGTTGGAGAGTGCTTTCCCCGAGAGGCCGCGACATGGTCGCGAGTTTCCCGACTTCGTTCCGCACGTTTCCGTCGCGAGGAACATGCGGCGCGACCGGGACGCCGTGATCGCCACGCTCGAGGAGCGGCTGCACTCGGGCCGCCCCGTTGCGTGCCTGCCGCGCCACGTTCACGTGATGCAGCGCGAGCCAGGCGCCTGGCGCACACGAGTCGCCGTGCCGTTGGGCGGGTGACCGTTCGGCCTCAGGCCAGCTCCACGCGATTGCGTCCGGCGTTCTTCGCGCGGTAGAGCGCTTCGTCGGCTGCCTGTATCAACGAGTGGACCTCGGCGCCGACTGTCGCGGAAACACCGACGCTCGTAGTGAAGGCGATCTCGGCCCCGGAGAACGGTGCGGGCGCCTGCGCCACGCGAACACGCAAGGCCTCGGCGAGGCTCGCCGCGCTATGCGGGTTGCTGCCCGGAATCAGCAGGAGGAACTCCTCACCGCCGTAGCGCGAGAACAGTGCGTGCTCGGGAAGGCCGCCCGAGCGGATCACTTCGGCGAAGTGTTTCAGCACCGCGTCGCCGCCCGCGTGCCCCCAGCGATCGTTGATCGCCTTGAAGTTGTCCAGGTCGAAGAGCAGGGCGGCATTGGGACGTCCGCGCGCCGAAGCCAGCTGGCGGTGCGATTCCCTCACCATGGCGGTGCGGTTGAGCAGGCCGGTGAGCCCATCCACCTCGGCTGCGCGGCGCAGGTCGTGCACCAGTCGCTGCGCCAGCATCAGCGTGAAGCCCGTGCTGAGCAGGAAGGTGCAGAGGATGCCGAAGAGGTAATTCGACGCGGTCAACGCCGCCGCCAGGAAGGCGTGGGAATCCATGTCCGGATGCAACCACACCGCGCCGCGCGCCACGTAAAAAAAGGTGTCGATGACGAAGATCATCGCGGTGAAGGCGGCGCTCGTCCGTAGCTCGCGCGGTGCGCGGAACAGCAAGAGCCAGATCATCCAGCTGTCCCAGACGATGCTCTTCCCGCCGAAGACGGCCGCTTCGATCGCCTGTGACGGCGGTGACACGAGGAATGCGACCTGGATGGCCAGGAACAAGGCGATGACCAGGATGGGCCAGCGCCAGCGGAGCGGGTAACCGATATGGATCGCAATCCCTACCAGCATCGCCGCGTTGGCAAGGGCGATGAGCACGCTGCCGACGATGGCAGAGAGGAAGGTCGATTTCTCGTCGTAGCCCTGGGCCAGTCCCGCGGCCGTAAGCAGCCAGAAGGCGGCCGCCCAGATGTGCAAGGCCAGCATCCCGCGCAGCACCATGCTGAGCAGGGTGAAACTCAACGCGATGGTCACGCCCACGGCAAGGCCGATGATGCCTAGTGTGTGGACGTCCAGCCCCGATACCCCATCCATTCCACGGCCCCCTGTTGCCCCCGGGGCCATTCTAGGACCAGAAGGTGTCTAGTAAGCGTGCCCGCCAAAGAGGCGACGGTGCTCCCCGTGGTCGTACCACTCCGTGACGAGCGCCGGGACCAGGAGACGTACGTCGATGCCGGCGGCTTCGAACAGGGCCCAGGTGTCGAGCAGCGCCTGACTCAGGCGGCGGGCTCCAGGATCGTCCGGCGCATTGTGACGAGCCCACTCCAGCGTCTCGACGATACGCAGCGACCAGTCGTGGAGAAGATCGGCCCGGTCCAGGAGATGGTCTCGCAGCCAGGGGCGCAGGCTGCCGTATACCGGCAGGCCTTCATCCCGTGCGATGGCCTGGAGGAGACCGGAGACCTCCGGGTGGGCTCCGCGGTACCACTCGGTATGACCGCCAGCCGCGGCGGACACGACCAGTGGCGCCGTCGCATGGTGGTCCACGAAGGTTTCGATCAGCCGGCGCTCGATCCGCCGGGCAGCCGAAACCCGTTCGGCATCCACCAGAAGACCGCGGTCCAGGTCGAAGTATTCGAAGAACCGCCGGTGCAGGGTGCTGAACCGTGTGAAGGGGTCACGGGAGAAGCCCAGCTTCAGCAGATCCTCGTCCCGGCACGGCAGCACGTAAACGTACGCGCGTCCGCGCGAAGCGAATCGAGGGTAGGGCACTTCGTCCGACATAGGTTTATGAATTATGGAACAATTATTATTCAGAATCGTGCAGGCAGTTCAAGGCCGAGGCGCTGGCCGCCATTCGTCCGCGCGCGGCCTGAATGGCCCGGGAGGTCTTGGTCTGGCATGTCGCCGAACTTGCACGAAGCGACAAAAATGCGATAGAATTCGTGAATCTTAAGTGGCGTTGACGGCGGTTTCG
>DATNJP010000146.1:0-2657 GCA_035603855.1 Luteibacter sp.
GCAGTCCCCATGACCATCGCAGTCGGCGACCGTATTCCGGAAGGCACCCTTACTGTTTTTGACGACGGCATCAAGACCGTGTCCAGCACCGACGTGCTGGGCAAGGACAAGATCGTGCTCTTCGCCGTGCCCGGCGCATTCACGCCCACCTGTTCGAACAAACACCTGCCAGGCTTCGTGCAGCACCTGGAAGATTTCCGGACACTGGGCGTCAAGGTCGCCTGCATGTCGGTGAACGACGCCTTCGTGATGCACGCATGGGGCGAGTCGCAAGGCGTGCCCGCCGACCTGCTGATGCTGGCCGACGGCAATGCGACCTTCACCAAGGCGCTTGGCCTTGAACTCGACGGCACGAAGAACGGCATGGGCATCCGTGCGAAGCGCTTCGCGCTGTATGCCGAGGATGGCGTGGTGAAGGTGTTGAACGTCGAGGCGCCGGGGGAGTTCCGCGTGACGACGGCGGAAGCGATGCTGGAAGCGATCAAGGCGTGAGCTTCTGTGTAGAAGCCTCGTGTGGAGACTATGTGTAGCAGCCTTGTGTGGGAGCTATGTGTAGCAGCCTTGTATAGGAGCTTTGTGTAGCAGCTATGTGTAGCAGCCTTGTGTGGGAGCCGCTTCAGCGGCGATAGCCAGGTTGCCGCTTCGTAGGATCGCCGCTGAAGCGGCTCCCACATAAAAAAAGAAAAACCCGCGTTTCCGCGGGTTTTTCTTTATGCTTTGGCTGAGCGTTATGCTTCGGTAAGTATCACGCTTCGGTAAGCATCACGCTTCCGTCGGTTCGGCGTTGTCGCCGTTGCCCGTCGGACCGCTTTCGATCGGCGGCATGTCCGCGGCGGCTTCGCCGTCCGGCGTTTCGCCCTCGCCTTCGATCTCTTCCTCGGCTTCCAGGCGGACGACACCGATGAGTGTCTCTTCCTTCGGCAGCCTGATCAGGGTGACGCCCTGCGTGTTACGGCTGAGCTGCGAGACCTCGGAGACGCGGGTGCGCACGAGCGTGCCCTGGTCGGAGATCAGCATCAGTTCCTGGGCTTCCGTCACCTGTTCCGCCGCGACGAGGTTGCCGTTGCGCTCGGAGCACTGGATGGCAATGACGCCCTGCGTGCCACGACCCTTCTTCGGGAACTCGTCGAGCGCAGTGCGCTTGCCGTAACCACGCGCGGTGGCGGTGAGGATGTCGCCCTCGCCCGCCGCCACGATCAGCGACACCACTTCGGCGTCTTCGGCCAGGCGCATGCCGCGCACACCCGTGGCCGTACGGCCCATGGAGCGCACGCTGGCTTCGTCGAAGCGCACCGACTTGCCGTTCGACGCGAACAGCAGCACGTCGCTTTCGCCGTCCGTCATGGCCACGTCGACCAGCGCATCGCCCTCGTCGAGGTTGATGGCGGCCTTGCCCTTCTGCAGCTGGAACGCGAATTCCGTCAGCGGGGTCTTCTTCACCGTGCCCTTGCGGGTGGCGAAGAACACGAAGCAGTTCGGATCGTACTCACGCACCGGCAACAGGGCCTGCACCTTCTCGCCTTCGGCCAGCGGCAGCAGGTTCACGATGGGCTTGCCACGCGCACCCGGACCCGCTTCCGGCATCTGGTAGACCTTGAGCCAATACACGCGACCGGTGCTGGTGAAGGTGAGCAGCGTGTCATGGGTGTTCACCACCCACAGCTGCTGCACGACGTCTTCGTCTTTCAGCGCCGAAGCCGAACGGCCCTTGCCACCACGCTTCTGCGCGCGATACAGGCTGGCTGGCTGACGCTTGATGTAACCCGTGTGCGAGAGCGTGACCACCACGTCTTCCGGCGCGATGAGGTCGAGCACGTTGAGATCTTCCTGCGAATGCTGGATCTCGGTGCGGCGCTCGTCGCCGTAATCGGTGCGGATCTGCTCGAGTTCCTCGCGGATGACTTCGAGCAGGCGGTTCGGGTTCTCGAGGATCTCGATGAGGCCACGAATCATGTTGAGGATCTCGCGATACTCGTCGGAAAGCTTTTCCTGCTCGAGGCCGGTAAGACGATGCAGACGCATCTGCAGGATCTCGGTGGCCTGGGCTTCGGACAGCTGGTAGCCGTCCTCACGCAGGCCATCGCGCGGATCCATGTCTTCCGGACGCGACGACGCGGCACCGGTGGCGGCGAGCAACGCCTTCACCAGGCCCGGCTCCCAGCGGCGCGCGACCATGCGCTCGCGCGCCTCGGCCGACGACGCGGAGGTGCGGATCAGCTCGATCATCTCGTCGATGTTCGCGAGCGCGACCGTGAGGCCCTCGAGGATATGCGCACGCTGACGCGCCTTGCGCAGTTCGAAGATGGTGCGGCGGGTGACGACCTCGCGGCGATGGCGGATGAAGGCCTCAAGGATGTCCTTGAGGTTCATCAGCTTCGGCTGGCCATCGAGCAGGGCCACCATGTTGATGCCGAAGGTGACCTGCAGCTGGGTCTGCTGGAACAGGTTGTTCAGCACGACATCGGCCATCGCGTCGCGACGGATCTCGATGACCACGCGCATGCCGTCCTTGTCGGACTCGTCGCGCAGCTCGCTGATGCCCTCGAGCTTCTTTTCCTTCACCAGCTCGGCGATCTTCTCGATCAGGCGAGCCTTGTTCACCTGGTACGGCAGCTCGTGGACGAGGATCGTCTCGCGGCCGTTGGCCTCGGTTTCGA
>DATNJP010000147.1:0-2798 GCA_035603855.1 Luteibacter sp.
GGAAAACGGCAGGTTAAACATCGAGCGCCGGACGGTATATGATGCGAAGTCTTCGATTATTGATCATGCGTCCGACCATGAGCATGCCAGCGCCCGTACTCGTCCACGATCCCGACCCGGCCAGCGAACTGCTCCTGGGCATGCGCCTGTTCGGCGTCCAGTACCGGCGGATCGAGGTGGCAAGGCCTTTCGGCGTCTCTTTCGGTTCCGCACCGGGGCGAGCCCAGTTCCACTTCATCGGACGGGGTCCCGTCCTGCTTCGCACCGAAGACGGCATGCTCTTTCCGCTACAGACCGGCGACGCGCTGCTGATGCCGCAGGGACGTGCGCACACGTTGCTCTCATCGGACGACGTGCCCTGTCGCGACATCACCGCGTTCCAGGCCACACCGTTGTGCGACAGCGTGAAGGACATCCACCCGGATTGCCCCGTCGCCACGAGCGCCGACGGCGCGTTGATCTTCAGCGGGTGCATGGAATTCGAATTGGGTGGCATGCAGCCGCTGGTCACGTCGATGCCGGAAGTGATGCTGGTAGGCACCTTGCTCGACAAGTATCCGGAATTGCCGCCGATCCTCGATGCCATGGAGCGCGAATCCCTGGCGAAGCGCGCGGGTTTTGCCGGCATCCTCGCCCGGCTTGCCGACGTCGTGGCCGCCATCATCGTGCGTGGCTGGGTGGAATGCGGTTGTGGCGACGCGACAGGATGGGTGCAGGCGTTGCGCGATCCTCGCCTGGGCAAAGCGATCGTCGCCTTGCATCGCGACCCCGGCCGCAACTGGACCGTGGCCGAGCTCGCCGCCGAAATGGGAAGTTCGCGCTCGGTATTCGCCGAGCGCTTCCTTGCCGTCACCGGCATGACGCCGGTGCGTTATCTCACCGAGCTGCGCATGCGGCTGGCCGCGCAGTGGATCGGCCGCGATCGCGAGCCGATCGAGACGGTGGCGTTTCGATTGGGCTATGGCTCGCTGGCGGCCTTCAGCCGTGCTTTCAAGCGCATCGTCGGCACGCCGCCCGGCGCAATGCGTGGTGCGGGCGGCGCGGCCTGATCCGTACCTCCACGAGCGAGGTCAGCTGTCGAACAGCCGCGGAAAGTCGAATTCCAGCGTGACGAGCACATTGTGCAGGATCACGGGATCCGACGTTCCGAGGTGACGCTTCAGCCATGCGAGCGTGAGTGGCTCTCCTGACGACGTGAGCAGGCTGGCGACCTCCGCCGCCAGCCTGCTCCATTCGTCTTCGGTGCACTCGTCTTCGTCACGACGGGTCAGAAGGTCCATGTCAGGTTGCCGCGCACTCCCTGCTCCCTGTTGCCGCTGCCGAATTGCCCCGTGTACGAAAGACCGATAGCCAGGTTCTTCTGCAACTGCGCGGAGATACCTGCATCGACGACGGCGGCATTTCGCGCAACCGGCACGGCCCCGACACGGAAGCTTTCGCTACCCGCGAACGCATGCGTCGCATCCGCTGCCAGCGTGCCGAACGCACGACGCCAGCCCAGCGAGCCTTGCGCCGTGAGGTCGACGCCTCCGAACGCCAGTGTCGACGAGGCATGGAAGCCGAGCGTGGAGAACGCCGTGCCTGTCGTGTCGCCTTCGCCGCTCAACGCCGCGGCACCACCCCGTTCATCGACGGCATCGGTGTGCAGGGAGACATAGGCCACCCCGGCGAAAGGCTCGAAGCGAACGACGCCGGCCTGCATCGTGTAGCCCAGTTCGCCGAAGACCTGCGCCGTACCCGCGTCGTACTTCGCGTGCAGGCGATCCGAGTAGCCGGCGAAATCGACCGAACGATCGGTGTCGACGTCGTGCCATGTATAGGAGGTGCCCAGACGCAGACCCAACGGGCCCCACTGGGCGCCGGCGTACGCACCAAGGCTGTAGTTGTCGCTGGTGCCGTGCGAGTTTCGCGCGCCCAGACGGAAGGTCGACTGGTCGTAGCCACCGAACGCACCGGCTCGCCACGTGTCAGATACCGGCGTGTCCGCGCCAATCAGTACACCACTCGTGGATTGGTTCAGGCGCGCGGCGTTCTCCGATCCGTCAGTGTGACCCCATGCACCGAATGCGCGTTCCCAGACGACCGCCTGGTCAGGCTGGCACGCCTCACCCGCGGTGCCCGCGGCATGCGTGGGTGACGCGCCGGTGCCTCCCGGCGCACAAAACGCCTGGCGAAGACGATCGGTGGCCGCGGCGCGCGCGAATTCGCTCTCGCCGATCAGCACGGTGCGTGCGGCCGCGTGGATCTCACCGGAAAGGCCATCGAACGCCGTGCGGGCATCCGCGTCCGTACCGAGATTACCGACAGCGGCGCGCAGGCCGCTGCTGTTGGCCAGCCCATCCAGCGCGTTGGCCGTCGCGGCCTGGTTACGCGTCGCCGCCGCATCGGCGAAGGCACGATCCTGTACGGTATCGAGGAATACCTTGTTCGATTCATAGGTCGGACGTACGCCATAAAATGCGGATACGTCCCCGCCCGTGACTGTATAGGCGCCATCGATACCGCCCGACGCATCCATCACTTCGTAGCGCGTGCCTGGCGAGAAGATCGCCCCCGGAAGGCGCTCGATCGCCAGTACCGCACCATCCTCGATGGTCGCCTTGCCATTGACGACGATACGATCGGACGTATCGGCGCCGAGCTGTGCCGAGTACGTGGAGCCGCCTGCCTGGATCAGCCCGCCATTCACCGTGAGCGTACCGATGTCCTGGCCGCCCGGCGCGAGCGTCGAACCGGCGGCCGCCGCGAGACCCCCGATGGAACCACTGCCGGTAAGCATGCCGCCCTTGAGCCTGACC